>JBBUEJ010000047.1:0-8180 GCA_038056955.1 Patescibacteria group bacterium | reverse complement strand
GTTTCCTGGGTTGCCATCTTCCACCAATGGTGGTGGCGAGGAACTACCTCCTGCTCCTGCAAAAACGAGGGCGTCTGCTTCATATCTTTCATCTCTCTGCCTCCCCTTGGTTGGAATTTCGTAAGCGCATATTATACTCCTTTTTTGGCTTTTTGTCAAGGGCTTAGTGCTAGTTAGCGTTGCCGCTCGCGGTTTCTATGGCACTTCTTAGACGATTCACTTCCGGGCTGGTAAAATATAGAAGCTTGGTATAGAATATCATGGTCAAAAGTTTAAAAACTATGCCAATCCCGCAATTACAAAAATCACGCCATTATGGACGCCTTCCCGGCAATGGCGGCAGCCCCAAATGGGCGCATTCGGGAGAAAAAAACAAAAAACTGCTCAAAAATCTGGCCTTAGCGGCGGTGGTTGCAGCCATCGTTCTTTTTATCGTAGGAACAGGCGTAGTCGCCTGGGTCAGCCGGGACTTGCCCGATCCAAACAGAATAAATGACCGCCAGGTCTCCCAAAGCACAAAAATCTACGACCGCATCGGTACTCACATGCTTTACGAGGTTTATCAGAACCAAAAAAGAACGCTGATTAATTTAGATCAAATGGCCGCTTCTGCCCTCAAAGCCACCATTGCCGTGGAAGACAAAAATTTTTATGAACATAGCGGTATCCAAATCAAAAGTATCATTAGAGCCGGATTCAACAATCTAATTGGACGAAAATCCGGATCGGGCGGCGCCAGCACTCTTACCCAGCAATTGATAAAAAATGTAGTGATAGGCAATGAACATTCCGTTTTCCGAAAAATAAAAGAAGCGATTTTGGCCATTCGTCTGGAAAAAAAATACAGCAAAGATGAAATTTTAAAATTATACTTAAACGAAATTCCTTACGGCTCCACTAACTATGGCATTGAAGCGGCCAGCCAATCTTACTTCCACAAAAATGCCAAGGACTTAACTTTGGCCGAATCTGCTACCTTGGCCGCCATACCCAAAGCTCCAAGCAAATACTTAAAAGATTTAGACGCTTTGCGAGACCGCCGTGATTTGGTATTGGCTTTAATGTACGACCAGGGATACATAACTGAAGCGGAAAAAAAAGAAGCGCAAAATATCGCTTTACGAATTTTTAGAACCGGCGGCCCCATGGACGCGCCGCATTTTGTGTTATATGTGAAACAACTATTGGCGGATAAATTTGGGGAAAGAGTAAGCGACGAGGGCGGTTTGCAAGTAATCACTACTTTGGATTACGATAAACAAAAAATGGCGGAAAAAATAGTGAAAGAACTGGGAGACAAAAATGCTAAAGACGCCAAAGCCAACAACGCCGCTCTGGTGGCCATTGATCCTAAAACCGGACAAATTTTAGCGCTGGTCGGTTCGCGCGATTATTTTAACGACGAAATCAACGGCCAGTTTGATGTGGCCACTCTTGGCAAACGCCAGCCCGGTTCTTCTTTTAAGCCATTTGTTTATACCGCGGCTTTTGAAAAAGGCTACACGCCAGATACGGTGCTTTATGATGTCAGTGTAAATTTTGACGCGCGCGCGGGCCAAGACTACACCCCAAAAAATTATGATGGCAAAAATCATGGCCTGGTTACGATGCGCAAAGCTCTACAGGGTTCCCTAAATATTCCAGCGGTAAAAACTCTTTATCTGGTGGGCTCGGCTAATGCCATAGATTTTGCCAAAAAATTTGGCTACACCACTCTTACCGGCGATTACGGTTTAAGTTTGGTGCTGGGCGGCGCGGAAGTAAACCTGCTGGAACACACCAACGGCTACGCCACTCTGGCCAACAACGGCGTCTACAACGAACCGGTCAGTATTTTGAAAGTAACTAACAATGCGGGCGAGATTCTTTATGAGTGGAATCCCGTACAGGGACAAGAGGCCGTTACGCTGGAACTCGCGGCTACCATTACAGACGTGCTTATCGACGACGAATCCCGTTCATTTATTTTTGCTCCCCACGGCAACCTTACTCTGCCGGACCGCGCGGTAGCGGCCAAAACCGGTACCACCAACGACAACAAAGACGCCTGGACTCTGGGTTATGTGCCCACGCTCGCCACGGGCGTATGGGTAGGCAACACTATTCCCACTCCCATGAAGGCAGGCGGTAATACTTTGGCCGGAGCGATTTGGAATAAATTCATGAAAGAAGCGCTTAAAGATGTTCCACCGGAAACTTTTCCCGCTCCGCCAATAAACGACGCGCAAAAACCGGTACTGCGGGGCCACAATGACGGTATTGTTCTCAATATTAATTCCGAAACCGGAAAAATTGCCAACGACTCCACTCCGGAAAATTTAATTGTTCAGCGCGCCTACTTACCGCCACATGATATTTTGCATTATGTAATAAAAGACGACCCGCGCGGACCCAACCCTGCCTTTCCGGCCGATGACCCCCAATACGAAGCTTGGGAAGAAGCTCTGCAGGCCTGGGTGATACGCCAACAAACAGCCGGCATCAATCTTACTTTTCAGGAACCGCCGACCGAATACGACAATGTTCAGTCTTCAGCGCTAGCGCCAACTTTAGAATTTGTTTCGCCCACCGAAGGCGCAATATTAAATTCCCGACAGATAGATATCCAAGTAAAAGCGACCGCGCCGCGAGGCGTTACCAAAGTGATGTACCAAATAGACGGGCATTCCGTGGGCGCATCCACAGAATTTCCATTTAACTTTTCCTATTACGCCCAAACACTACTAAAAGGCCCGCATACTCTTAGCGCGGTGGCGCAAGACGATGCCGGCAATAGCACGCAAAAAAGTATTAACTTTGCTTTGCAGGCCGAATTTGATCCGCCAAATTTGGAATGGTTTGATGGCGATTCTTTAACTATAAATACAAATGATTACCCTCGCGTGTTTAATCTAAAACCTTTCCGCTGGGACGACGCCAAACAAATTGATATCTACCTTACCTCTGCCGCCGGTACGAAATTAATTTATAACTTTAACCACAAAGAAGATAAACTTATAAATAATATACTTACTTTTACCTGGAAGAATTCTCCGGGCATTGGCGAGTATATCTTGAAGGCGATCCTCACGGACAATAATGGCAGAAAAGTGGAAAAAGTTTTAAATATTAAAGTAGAATAATTTAACCGCGAAGCTTCTCGGCTAAATCCAATAAAAATTCTTCAGTCTGTTCCCAGCTCAAGCAGGCATCGGTAATAGACAGCCCGCTTCTATCCAAACCCCCCGGATTATTTATATCTACTTTTTGATTTCCTTCTTTTATAAAACTTTCCAGCATAAATCCTTTTACCAAACTTTTGGTTTCAAGATGATTTTTTATATTTTCTACCACTTGCCGGGCCACAGTTACTTGTTGGCGATGATCTTTTCTTCCATTTACCAAAGAATTATCGTGGCTCACATCCACAATCACGGCCGGATTGGCCACGCCGTGCTTTTGCATATGCGTATAAACTTCCTGCAAATGATTGGCCGAATAATTTGGCGTGCCGGTGCCACCGCGTAGCACCAAATGGGCGTATGGATTGCCCATAGTTTCCACTTCATAACCATCAAATATCACCACATGCGGGTGCTGGGCCGCCACAATGCTGTTTACCCCTATTTCTATACTACCACTGGTGGGATTTTTCATGCCCACGGCGCAATCCACGGCCGAGGCGAATATACGGTGTTCCTGGTCTTCGGTACTACGCGCGCCAATAGCCACCCAAGACAATAATTCCTGAAAAGCGGTGGCATTATGGGTAAACAGGGCTTCATCGGCAATGGGCAAGCCCATTTCAATCACATCCACCATCATTTTCCGGGTATAAAAAATACCCTGCGAAATATCCGCCGGCAAATATGGATCCGGCTGGTTTACCGGGCCGGTCCAGCCTTTGGTGGTACGCGGCTTTTGGATATACACGCGCATTACTATTTTTAATTTATCTTTTACTTTTTCATTTAGGGCCAAAAGTTTGCCGGCGTATTCCAACACCGCTTCACTGGGCCAGGCCGAGCACGGGCCGACAATAACAATCAGCCGGCTGTCTTTGCCGGAAATAATATCGTTTATTTCCTGGCGGTCACGCAATATCTTGGCGCGAGCGGTGTCGGAAAGAGGAAAGATTTTTACAATTTCTTCCCCGTCGGGAATTTTTTTACGGATGTTGAAATTCATGAATATTTACTGCCGTATCGGCATCACAATATAAACAAAATTTGATTCATCCTTTGGCGCCAAAACACATGGGCTATCGGCGTTTATTACTTTTAACAAGCTGTTTTCCGTTTCTATATTTGCCAAGCCATCCAAAACATAGCGGTGATTTAACAAGATATTATTTTTATCGCCTTTTATGTCGGCGGTCACCTCGGATTTGTGTTCTCCGGTTTGGGTGGATATAGAAGAAATTAAAATAGCTCCGGCGGCGGTATCAAAATCAAAATTTACCGCGTTCACGCCGGTAGTGGTAAACAAACTGGCCGCTTTTATTTCTTTGGTAATCTGATTGGTGGAAAATTCGGCCACGGTTTTGAATTCCTTGGGGATAATCTGGGTATAATCCGGATATTGTCCCTCTACCAGGCGAGAAACCAATTCTACTTCATTACAGCGCAACACTACCTGGCTATCCGTCACCAGCAACCGCACATTTTTTTCGTTTTCCATGCCTTTTGACAGCGAAAGAATATGATTTATCTCCTGCGCCGTGCGGGCGGGGATGATCACCCGCGTTTTTTCATCTCCTTGCAGTAGTTTTATCTTTTTTTCGGCCAACCTGTAGCTGTCGGTGGCGGCCATTGTTAAAATATTTGGTTCTTCATTGAACACAAACAGTACCCCGGCCAGTTCTGGGCGGATTTCATTCTTGGCCGCAGCCTGGAATACCTGCCCCAAACCTCTTTTAAGGGCTTCTACATCAACCAAATACCCTTTTCCTTCTCCCACTACCGGCACCATCGGGAATTCGTCGGCTGGTGTGCCCTTTATTTTAGTAGAAGACTTACCACTCACCACTTCTAACTCGTTATCTTTTAAAGTTATCTCCACTTTTTCATCCGACAATAAATTTACAAAGTCATTTAAAGTCCTGGCCGGCACAGTAAACACACCCGGTTCTTCTATTTTGGCCCTTAAGTTGGAAACTATAGCCAATTCCAAGTTGGTGGCCACAAACTCCACTTTTTGTTCGCTGGCGCGGATTAGCACGTTGCTTAAAATAGGCAGATTAATGCTTTTTCCAGCCACGCCGATTACGAGAGCCAACGCTTTGGATAAATTTTCTCTAGTGCAAAGGAATTTCATACAAAATTTTTGTTATCAACTTTTATGTTGCTGTATTAATCGATAAATATTTAATTAATAAATTATAATCGTAACAGTAATGGAGTGGATAAGGTGGTAAAACTATTTTTTTGTTTTAGTTTAAGCATTTTTAATTTTTTTATCAGTGCAGAACTTGTGGGGATAAAACTTATAATATGTGCGGAGAAATTTTGATTTTTCTAGCCGCTGTTTATAACTCTACCGGTCGGTGTATGAAAAGTGAATAAAATTTTGTACTTATACATTTGTTATCCACAAGTTGTTAACTTTTTACATCATGTTTATATAAAGCTTTTGTTTTATTAATTCTATTTCTTGTTTTAATTTTAAATCATTATCCGATTCGCGAGTGATCTTATTATCGGCGTGCATGGCGGTGGTGTGGTCTCGTCCGCCCAGTTCATTACCAATCGCCGGGTAAGACATGCTTAATTCCTTACGCATTAGGTGCATAATGATTTGGCGGGGGAAAGAAAACTTTTTTTCCCGGCTTTGACCTAACAGATCGGCCACATTTATGGCATAGAACTGGCTGGCGGCATCTATAATCTGTTGAGGGGTGACCGACCGGTGAATAGATCGGATTTCCATGCTGGAAAGCAATGATTTTACCGATTCCAGGGTCGGTTCCATGGCTTTTAGCTGGTGAAAAGCAATAATTTTGTTCAGCGCGCCCTCTAATTCACGGATATTTCTTTGGAAAGTGGCCGAAACTACCTGCAAAATATTTTGTGGAAGAGAAAAGCTCTTTTCCAGGCATTTTTTTTGCAAAATAGCGATGCGTGTTTCCAAATCCGGCGGCGCCACATCTACAATCATACCCCACTCAAAGCGTGATTTTAAGCGGTCTTCCAGGGCAGGAATGGCTTTGGGCGGCCTATCCGAGGTCATTACCACCTGTTTATTTTGCTGGTGTAGGTCATTGAAGGTGTGGAAGAAAGATTCTTGGCTTTTTTCTTTGCCGGAAATAAACTGAATGTCGTCTATTAACAAAACGTCTATATTGCGGTATTTATTTAGAAAATTTTTGGCGCTGCCGTCTCTCATGGAAGATATATAGTCGTTGGTGAATTTTTCCGCGCTGGCATACATGATGTTAGTTTCTGGTTTTAGTTTGAGCAGGTGGTTGCCGATTGCCTGGAGTAAGTGAGTTTTTCCCAACCCAACGCCGCCATAAATGAATAAGGGATTATAAGCCTCACCGGGCTTGTTGACCACGGCTTGGGCCGCGGCAAAAGCTAATTCGGAACCGCCGCCGACCACAAAAGTTTCAAAAACATATTTTTGGTTTAACCCAAACTCACCTACCCGAGGCGTAACTCTGGTTTCATCGGCGGTAGGAGTTGTAGAAATAATGACAAATTTTTCGATTTTATTTTCCGATTCATTGATTGGCAGTTGTTGAGCCGCCATACTTTTAATATTGCAAATTTTATATTCTAATTTTTTGATTGGCTTGCCCGTTACTCTCTCCAAAGACTTAACAATCATTTGGTTGTATTTTTTTTCCACATAAAGACGGGCAAATTCATTTGGAACACACAAAACAATACAACCATCTTGATAGGAAATTATATCGGTGTTTTTAAACCAGGTAGCAAAGTTTGGTTTGGAAATAATCAACTCCAGTTCGGCCAGAACAGCTTGCCATATTTCATGATTGGACATAATTTTTAGAGCCTGCCTGTCGGCAGACAGATTGAGTTAGAAAAGAATCAAGGGTGAAATTTAATTTTATCATAATAAGAAGCGGCTACCAATAGCGGAAAAAACTTTGGCGGGGGAAGGAATGGGGACGAATTGGGGATAGGTGTTGGAAGTTTTTATTACCACCTTGACAGAGTTTAAAATGTGACGTACAATCTCTGTGTAAATCTTAACCGTCTTGTAATAATATGTCAACAAAGAGAACTTATCAACCAAAGAAAAGAAAGCGCGCTAAGTCTCATGGCTTTCGCTCCCGAATGAAAACAAAAGGTGGACGCGGAGTTTTAAGCCGCAGACGCGCCAAAGGAAAAAAGAAACTTACTGTTTCTGATGAGAGAAAGGGCAAGAGAACCAGAAAGACACGTTAAATCTTCAAATAACAAACCTGCTTTCAAAGGCGGGTTTTGTTATGGTACAATGTTATCAATATGCTTCAACAAGAAAATAGGCTAAGAAAACTACGAGACTTTAATTTGGTAATGAAACACGGTCAATGGATAAATGGCCGGTTTTTAGATATTCGGGTATTAGAGTTAGCCAAAAATCAAAGTTTTTTTCCTAAAAAAGAAGACCCAGATAGTTTTAAAAAACAGCTAAAACTAGCTATTGCCGCTGGTTTGAAAGTTCATAAAAGCGCAGTAAAGAGAAATCGGGTTAGAAGGCAGATACGCGAGGCTCTTAGGCTTCTAATTAAGGATGGACTCTTAAAAAGTGGGTATTATATATTGGTGGTAGCCAGAAAGGATGTTTTGGATAAAGATTATGCTGAAATTAGCCAAGAAATAAAAGTATTATTGGGTCGGGCGAAAGTTTTATATGCGTAATAAAACCATAAATTTTGTATTATCTTTACCAAGAATGCCGGCTTTGTTCTTGATAAAAATTTATCAAAAAACAATTTCTCCGGATCATGGCTGGTACAAATCGCTTTTCCCCCAGGGTTATTGTCGGTTTTATCCTACTTGCAGTGAATATGGCTATCAAACTATTAAAAAAAACGGACTAATTCACGGTCTTTTTAAAACAGTTTGGCGTATTTTACGCTGTAATCCCTGGGGCAAAGGCGGGGTGGATCTGCCTTAATTAAAAAACACTCCAAAATTGATCCGTACCCCGTAAAGTAGACACGAGATAAAAAACTACTTTTAGGATTTTAA
>JBBUEJ010000046.1:34496-35627 GCA_038056955.1 Patescibacteria group bacterium | reverse complement strand
GGTTTGTATGTCCGGCCGTTTGAATGGAGTAGAAATCGCCCGAACCGAAAAATTAAGCGCCGGAAAAATGTCGCTCATCACTTTGCGCAGCGATGTTGATTACGCTATTTCGGAAGCGCAAACATTATATGGAAAAATCGGCATAAAAGTTTGGGTATATAAGGGCGAAGCTTTTGGCCGCAGAGATAAATTTGCCAAAAAAGAAGACGAAGTTAAGCCGGCAGTGGCTACAAAAGATTTGGGCAAAAAACCAATGGTAAAAAAGACAAAGTAAAAATATTGTATGTTGTTACCAAAAAAAGTATTACATAGAAAATGGCATAAGGGCCGACGCAGAGAATTGGGTGTTGCCACCCGGGCGAATTATGTTGCGTTTGGAGATTATGGCATAAAAAGCCAAGAGCATGGCTGGATCAGCAGCCGCCAAATTGAAGCTGCCCGCCGTGTTTTGACGCGCTATGTAAAAAAAGGCGGCAAGATTTGGATCCGCATTTTTCCGGACAAGCCGGTTACCAAAAAAGGCAACGAAACCCCGATGGGCGGAGGCAAGGGTTCACCGGATCATTATGTGGCTGTAATTAAACCGGGCACGGTATTGTTTGAAATGGGTGGTCTGCCGGAAGAAACCGCCAAAGAAGCTATCCGATTAGCCGCATTCAAGATTAGCGTTAAAACTAAATTTGTTATCAAACACTAGTATGCATTGGGAAGACTTAAAAAATAAAAGCGCCAAGGAATTGAAAGAGCTATTATCTGAAACCAGAAATGAGCTCCAGAATTTATATTTTCAAGCGCATAGCAAACAATTAAAGCAAGTGCATAAAATTAATTTTGCCAAAAAAACAATTGCGCGAATTTCGATGCTTTTAAAATAGAAAGCAAATAAATAATTTTTATATGGAAACAACAACCATAGTTAATAAAAGAAAATTTGAAGGACAGGTGGTTTCTGCGGCCATGACAAAAACCGTAATTGTTCGTGTTGATAGCTTAAAAATAAATGCTAAATACGGTAAAAGTTATAAAATAAGCAGGAAGTATGCTGTTCATGATGAAAAGAGCGAAGCCAAGGTGGGTGATAAAGTTGTGTTTGTTGAAACTCGTCCATTATCAAAAACCAAAAAATGGAGA
>JBBUEJ010000046.1:0-34396 GCA_038056955.1 Patescibacteria group bacterium | reverse complement strand
AAATTACAATGCATTCGTGTTTTGGGCGGCTACAAGAAAAGATATGGCCGTATTGGCGATGTTGTTACTTGCGCTGTCAAAGAAGCGGCGCCGCACGGTTTGGTAAAAAAGGGTGAAGTAGTACACGTGGTTATTGTCAGACAGCACAAAGAAACTCGCCGGCCGGATGGCACTTATATCCGTTTTGATGATAACGCCGCTGTAATTATAGACAGAAAAACAAAAGAACCAAAGGGTACCCGCATTTTGGGTCCGGTAGCCAGAGAGCTCCGCGCCAAAGGATTTCAAAAAATTATTTCTTTAGCCCCCGAGGTGTTGTAATTTGTAAATTATGAAAATCAAGATTAACGACAAAGTAAAAGTAATGAGCGGCAAAGACTCCGGCAAAACCGGCAAGGTTATTCAGGCTTTTCCAAAAGAAGAAAAAGTAGTAGTGGAAGGCGTCAATATTATGAAGAAAAGCTTGAAGTCCAAAAAGCAAGGCGAGAAGGGTCAAGTAATAGAACTAGCCGGTCCTTTACACATCAGCAAAGTAGCTCTTGTTTGTCCTAAATGCAGCCTGGAGACCAGAGTTGGTTATAAAATAGATGGTAAAGACAAGAAAAGAGTTTGTCGAAAGTGTAAAGAAATAATTGAATAGTATGAAAGTTAACTTATACGAAAAATACAAAAAAGAAGTAGTCCCAGCTTTGCAAAAAGAATTGGGTTATAAGAACATAATGCAAGTACCAAAGATAAAAAAGGTAGTTCTTAACGCTGGTATCGGCCGTTTTGTAAAAGAGCCCCGCTACATAGATAACGTGGAGAACACGCTGAGCAGAATTACCGGCCAAAAGCCAATGCGCACCAAAGCTAAAAAATCAATTTCCAATTTTAAACTTCGTGAAGGCATGGAAATTGGCGTGGCAGTAACTTTGCGCGGCGCCAGAATGTACCAATTTTTAGATAAGCTAGTATCAATCACCTTGCCCCGCGTCCACGACTTTAGAGGATTGTCCGAAAAAAGTTTTGATAAAAATGGAAATTATACCATTGGTTTTAAAGAAAATATATCTTTTCCGGAAATTAAAGCTGAAGACATAGAAAAAGTTCATGGTTTACAAATTACTATAAATACTAATGCAAAAAATAAAGCGGAAGGTAAAGCTTTGCTAACTCATATGGGTTTTCCCTTTGTTAAATAATTTAGGTTATGGCTACTCAATCACAAATCGCAAAATCAAACAGAAAACCAAAGTTCACCACCAGAATCGTCAGACGTTGCTGGAAGTGTGGCCGCAATCGCAGCTACATGGGTGAGTTTGGATTGTGTCGCATTTGTTTTCGCGAGTTAGCCAATCAGGGCAAAATTCCGGGAGTACGCAAATCAAGCTGGTAAATTAATTTAATACTTAATAAGTTACAAGCTAATAAGTTAAATATATATGATGACGGATCCTATCGCTGACATGTTAACCCGTATACGCAATGCCTCCTTGATAAATAAGAAAGAAGTGACTCTTCCTTATTCCAAGATAAAATTTGGCATTGCCAATATTTTGGTTAAGCATGGATATTTAGCCAAAGCGGAAGTAAGTCCCAAAGGGACCTCTTCGGGAAAAGATATTCATCCTTATATTTTATTGACCTTGCAATTTCGTAACGGTACTCCGGCGATAACCAACATCAAGAGATTAAGTAAGCCGGGACACAGAAAATACGTAAAAAAAGATGATATTGATTTTGTTTTAAGCGGATTTGGCGTGGCAATTTTATCAACTCCCAAAGGTTTGCTTACTAATGATGAAGCCAGAAAACAGCAAGTCGGCGGTGAATTAATCTGTGAAGTCTATTAATAAAAAATAATATGTCTCGCATTGGCAAAAAAAAGATAACAATTCCTTCGGGCGTAACTGCCGGAGTAGAAAAAAACCAGGTTTTCGTTAAAGGACCAAAGGGTGAATTAAGATTGAATCTGCACCCCCGTGTTACTGTTGTTTTTGAACAAAACGAGATCTCTACTTCGGTAGCCAACGAGAACAATAAACAGGATCGCTCTTTGTGGGGTACTTTTTCCAGTTTGGTGTTAAATATGGTGAAGGGTGTTACCGAAGGGTTCAAAAAACAGTTGGAAATAAATGGCGTTGGTTATAAAGCAACCATGAAAGGAGTTAATTTAATGTTGGAAGTTGGCTTTTCTCATCCGGTAGAGATTAAGCCGGTAACGGGAGTTAAATTTTCCGTAGAAAAAAATATTATTACCGTTGAAGGCGCCGACAAACAACTGGTTGGTGAAATGGCCGCGCAGATCAGAAAAGTAAAAAAACCGGAACCGTATAAAGGAAAAGGCATTAAATACATTGATGAAGTCGTGCGCCGCAAGGCCGGCAAGACAGCCGCAAAGGGCGTTGCCGCTTAATTAGCTAATGGCATATGAAAAGATTATTTAATAAAAACAAAAGTAAATTACGCCAGGTCCGGCACGTTCGGGTGCGAAAAGTTTTGGTTGGCACAGCCGCAGAGCCAAGGCTGTCTGTTTTTCGCAGTCTAAAAGGCATGGTAGCACAACTCATTGATGACAACGTCGGGAAAACTTTGTGTTATGCTGATGCCAAAGAAATAAAAGGAAAAAAATCCGATGATAAAACCCGCAAAGTAGCGGTAAGTTATTTGCTGGGGAAATTATTGGCTGAAAAAGCAAAAGCCAAAGGCATTAGCAAGGTAAAATTTGATCGCGGCGGTTATAAGTATCATGGCCGAGTAAAGGCGTTGGCCGATGGCGCCCGTGAGGGCGGTTTAATCTTTTAAAGCAACTAAGTTATTTATAGTATATGAGTAAACCAATGGGCAGAAGAGGCGACAAACCACGGGAAAAGCCTGAATTTGATCAGTATATTTTAGATTTGAACCGTGTTACCAGAGTAACCAAAGGTGGCAAACACATGAGTTTTCGCGCCTGTGTTATTTTAGGCGATCATAAGGGCCGGGTTGGTTTTGGACTTGCCAAAGGAAAAGATGTACAATTAGGCGTAGAAAAAGCAGTTCATCAGGCCAAGAAAAATATGATCACCATCCCGATTGTTAACGAAACTATTCCTCATGCCATAACTTATAAATTTAAGGCCGCCACTATATTTTTAAAACCGGCGCCGCAAGGATCCGGTATTATCGCCGGCGGAGCCGTGCGCGCTATGTTGGAATTAGCCGGAGTAGCGAATGTATCTTCTAAAATTTTAGGCAAAACAAAAAATAAAGTAACTATCGTAAAGGCCACATTTAATGCTTTACAGATGTTTAAAAAAGATCCTAGAAGAGAAGTTGAAGTAAAACAGGCTCCGGTAATAAAAGAATTAGAAATTAGAAATTAGAAATTTCACATCGAATATTATGTCTTTACACGTACACACAATTCAACCGGCTAAAGGATCCAAACGCGGACGCAAAATTTTGGGCAGGGGCAATGCGTCCGGACATGGCGCCTATTCCACCAGAGGCGGCAAGGGTCAAACAGCCAGATCCGGAGGCAGCCGAGGCACTGCGCGCCTGGGTTTTAAATTTCAATTGCAATCAACTCCAAAATTGCGTGGTTTTACCAGTTTAAATACCAAGCCAACGGAAGTTTATTTGTCTGATTTGGAAAAAAGTTTTCAAGACGGCGAGAATGTGACTTTGGCTTCTTTAAAAGAAAAAAAATTAGTTAGCGTACGCGCAAAAGCCGCGAAAATTTTGTCTACCGGAGACATTACCAAAAAATTGGTAGTGGAAGGAGTCGCTTGTACTACCGGCGCCGCTGCCAAAATCAAAGCTGTAGGCGGAAAAGTTAAATAAAGCCGTTATGTGGGAAAAATTACAGCAAATTTGGAAGATCAAAGACATTAGAAATAAAATTCTTTATGTTTTGGGAATGCTGGTGGTGTTTAGGTTGGTAGCCCACATCCCTATTCCGGGAGTTAATTTAGAGAATTTACGCCAGTTTCTTGCCGGAAACCAGATTTTTGGTTTGTTAGATATTTTTTCCGGCGGCACCATGAGTAATTTTTCTATTGTTATGTTGGGCGTTGGTCCGTATATCACTTCTTCTATTATATTTCAGTTGTTGGCCATGATTGTGCCTAAATTGGAAGAGCTATCAAAAGAAGGTGAATCCGGACAGCAAAGAATAAACACTTATACCAGATTGCTTACCGTGCCGTTAGCTTTTTTGCAATCTTACGCCATGATAAAAATATTAAACCGCTCCGCTCTGCCGATTATTACCGACTTATCGTTTTTTCGTTTGGTGGCTATTATGATGACAATTACGGCCGGCACTATGTTTTTAATGTGGATCGGAGAACTTATTTCCGAAAAGAAAGTCGGCAACGGCATCTCCCTTTTAATATTTGCCGGCATTGCGGCCGGTTTGCCTGGAGCTTTACGCACTCTTTTGTTCAATTATAGCGCGGCGGATTTTTATACATTTGTTTTATTCGCGGTGGTAGCGGTGCTAACAGTGGTCGGGGTGGTATTTATCAATCAAGGCCAGAGAAATATTCCGATAACCTATGCCAAACAAGTACAGGGCAATCGTATGCAGGGCGGCAGTAGCACGCATTTGCCGTTACGGGTAAGCATGGCTGGCGTGATACCAATCATTTTTGCCATTTCTTTAATTTTATTTCCATCATTAATCGCGCAGTTTTTTGCGCAAGCAAAAACGGCGTGGATTGCTAATTTAGCAACAAACACTATCACCTTATTTCAAAATCAGTTATTTTATGGAATTTTATATTTTTTGCTGGTATTTGGGTTTACTTATTTTTATACCGCTGTTATTTTTCATCCGCAAAAGATGGCCGAAAATTTGCAAAAGCAGGGCGGATTTATCCCCGGTATTCGTCCCGGGACAGAGACCGAAAAATATCTTGGTCAAACCATGAACAGAATTAATTTTACCGGCGCTTCATTTTTGGGAGTAATTGCTATTTTGCCGCTTCTAGTTCAATATTTTATGGGTACCCAGAGTTTGGCGATCGGCGGAGCCAGCTTGTTAATCGTGGTTTCGGTGGCCATTGAAACAGCCAAACAGGTAGACGCCCAGCTGACAATGCACGCTTATGATACGGTTTAATTAGGTTTGTCCCGGCGTAGCTCTCTAGCCGAAGTTGGATTGAAAAAAGTTTAACCAAGTGGTAACATAAAAGGGCTGAAGAGCCTTTTTTCGTTTGAATTATTGTATGAAAAAAATAATTATCATGATTGGTCCGCCCGGCTCCGGCAAGGGTACGCAAGCCAAAAAAGTAGCCTTCAAGTATAATTATAGCCATATTTCTACAGGTGATTTATTGCGTGCTTTGGCAAGAGATACGGACTTAAATTCTCTGGAAAAAGAAGCTGTGGCACAAATGAAATCCGGAAATCTGGTTTCCGATCAGCTTATTTACCGGTTGGTTTTTGGCGAGATTGAAAAAAATCTTGCCGAGGGCAGAGGTGTGGTGTTGGATGGGGCCATTCGTAATTTGGAACAAGCGCGGGGTTTTCAAAATTTTTTTAAAGCAAAAAATTTAACCGGTGAAGTTTTGGCTTTAGAAATCACTTTGAGTGACAAAGATTCTTGGGAAAGATTAATCAAGCGTCGCGGCTTAGAAAATAGACAAGACGATGATCCCAAGATAATAAAGGATAGAATTGCTAAACAGGGAAATAAAGTTTTGGCTCCGATTATAAATTTTTATAAAGATTTGGGCGTGTTGGTAAAAATAGACGGCAATCAGACTATAGAAGACGTGGAAAAAGATATTGAGAGTATTTTATGTTAATCAAAACTCCGGAAGAAATTAAAAAAATAAAACAAGGCGGCCAAATTATGGGTCGTATTTTAGATGATTTGGCAAAAATGTGCCGGCCGGGAATTTCTACTTGGGATATAGATCAGGCCGCGGAAAAAATGATTATCGAAGTCGGGGGCAGGCCGGCGTTTAAAGGATATAAAACCAGGGTATCGGACAAGCCTTTTCCCAGCACCATCTGCGCTTCCGTTAACGAAGAGTTGGTGCATGGCATTGCCAGAAAAGAAGCGATTTTAAAAAATGGCGACATTTTTACTATTGATATTGGCATGGAATGGCCGTTTACAGGCCCAAAAGATGTTGAAGGATTCTATACAGATACCGCTCTTACCGTGCCGATTGGGAAGATAGCCCCCAAAACCAGAGAGCTTTTGCGGGTTACGCAAGAATCTTTGGAAAGAGGCATAGAAGTCATAAAACCAGGCAACACCGTGGCCGATATTGGCCGGGCCATAGAAGATTATATTAAATCTCAGGGAAAATACGGCATAGTCCGAGATTTGGTGGGGCACGGTGTGGGTCACGCGGTGCACGAAGATCCCAGAATACCAAATTTTTATGATAGAAATTTGGATTATATTGTTTTAAAACCCGGTATGGTAGTGGCCATTGAACCAATGGTTTCTTTGGGCGGATGGAAAGTAAGAACCGCCGATGATGGCTGGACAATTCTTATGGCCGACGGTTCTTTGTCAGCTCATTATGAGCACACTATCATCATTACTAAGAGTGGTAATATTGTGGCCACCAGAAGGCCTAGTGAAAGTTTAAAGTGAAAAGTCATAAAGTTGTATGAATATTCTGGCTATTGATTACGGCACAAAAAATATCGGTTTGGCCCGGGCTTCAAGCGAAATTGATGTGATTTTGCCGTTTGGCAAAGTATCAAATTTGCTGGAATTAATCAGCATAGTAATCAAAGAAAAAATAGATAAAATTGTGGTGGGGCTGCCTCTGGGGTTGGATGGAACCGAAAATAAAAATACGCAGCGAGTGAGAAAATTTATTGATGAATTAAAAAAAGAAATTAATACCCCCGTTGAGTTTATAACGGAAATTTTTTCTTCGCAGGCCGGCGATAGAATGGGCGCTGGGGTAAGCCGTGATGAAAAAGCGGCGATGGTAATTTTACAAAGCCATTTGGGAAAAAAATGATATGTTATTTTTTAGCGATATTTTAGGAGCCAAAGTAAGAGATCAGGCCGATCGAATCGTAGGGAGAGTGGGTGATGTTTTAATAAAAACAAATTTTGACAGCGATTACCCGTCCATTGTCGGGGTAATTTTAACGGGCAAAGATAAAAAATTTATCAGCGCCAATCAGGTAGAAATTTTTGGTAAAAATTATCTGACCCTAAAAAAAAGTTTTTTGGAAAGCGTGAGTGAAATGCTCCAAGACCAAGAATTCATTTTTCTTAGAGGAACAGTACTCGACAGGCAAATAGTCGATTTGGCCGGTGTCAGAGTGGTAAGAGTAAATGATTTACAATTCGGAATGATAAAGGGCGTGATGTGTTTGGTGGCGCTAGATATTGGCAAGCTGGGGTTGTTGAGGCGTTTGGGATTAAAGGGATTAAATTTGTTTAATTTTTTACAACCGGAATTATTGGAGTGGAAGAATGTGCGTTTGTTGGGCGATAAACTGCAATTATCAATGGGAACCAAAGAGTTGGTAAAGTTGCATCCGGCCGATATTGCCAATATAATTGAAAAGCTTAACCTTAATCAAGGTAGCGAGTTGTTGCAGTCCTTGGATAAAAAAACGGCCGCGCGTGTTTTGGAAGAATTGGAACCGGAATTGCAAAGAATTTTGGTAGAAAGTTTGGGTCCGGAAAGAGCGGCCAGCGTTATGCAAAAAATGTCCATCGATGAACTAGTAGACTTAATTCAGATGTTGCCGGATCGCAAATCAAAGGAAATAATGCAAATTCTACCCTCGGACAGCACGCAGAAAGTTAAGAATATTTTGGAATATGATGAAGATACGGCTGGCGGATTAATGACAACCGAGTATGTTTCTCTCCTTCCCACTGCAACCGTAAAAGAAGTTATTGAACAGATAAAAAAAACGTATCAGCTTCATCGAGGGAGTTATCTTGTTTATATTATAGACGAACAAGGAGGTTTTAAAGGAGATGTCTCACTCCGAAGATTGCTTATTTCCGGCTATGAGCAGACCATGGTTGAATTGATGGATAAAGAAAAAAAATCAACCGCGACTGTTGGTCAAAATATATTGGAAGTAGCATCATTAATGACTAAATATAATTTAACCTCAATCGCGGTATTGGATAAAGATAAAAAATTATTAGGGGTAATTACGGTCGATGACGTTATGCGTCATTTTGTGCCTCACGCATAAGTATGCCAATGCCCCAAAAATCAAAACACTTCTGGCCCAAGCTGATTTTCTTTTTTAGCGTTATTGGGCCCGGAATAATAGCGGCCAATGCCGATAATGATGCCGGCGGCATCGCCACTTACTCAATTGTGGGCGCGCAATTTGGCTTCAAAATGTTATGGGTGCTGTTTTTGCTCACTTTTTCTTTAGCCATTACTCAAGAAATGGGCGTACGCATCGGCTTGGTTACCAGGCAGGGGTTGGGAGGGGTGATAAGAGAAAATTTTGGTTTAAGATGGACAGCTTTTGCCATGCTTACCATGTTGATCGCGAATTTGGGCACAATCACCGCCGAATTTGCCGGCATCGCCTCTTCTTTTGAAATATTTAACATTAGTAAATATTGGTCCGTGCCACTCTCTGCCCTCGTGGTGTGGCTGGTATTATACAAAGGATCATTTAAAACCGCGCAAAAAGTATTCCTTCTTTTTTCTGCTTTTTACCTTGTTTATATCATAAATGGTTTTATTATTCGTCCCGATTTTGGTGCCGCCTTACACAGCTTGGTTATTCCGACCATGGAATTTACCGGCCCATTTTTACTTACCATGATCGCTCTAATTGGCACTACCATTACCCCTTGGGGGCAATTTTTTATTCAATCTTATGTGGTGGATAAGGGTCTGGATTTAAAACATTATAAAATAGAGAAAGCGGAAGTTTTTGCGGGCGCATTTATCACTAATATTGTCAGTTTTTTTATAATTATCAGCACGGCGGCCACTTTATATAAATATGGAATAAAAGTTTCCGATGTCAAAGACGTAGCCTTAAGTTTGGCGCCCTTGGCCGGTCATTTCGCTGAGATTTTATTTGCCTTTGGGTTGTTTAGCGCTTCAATGTTGGGTGCTTTTATTTTGCCGGTGGCGACAGCCTATGCCTTGTGTGAGGCTTTTGGCTGGGAGTACGGGTTTAATACCAATTGGCAAACGGGAAAAATTTTTTATAGCATCATTTTGTTTTCCATTATTTTACCAGCAGTTTTGGTTTTACTGCCGTCGGTATCCATGTTAAAAATCATGATTTTTTCGCAGGACATCAATGGTATTTTGTTGCCGTTTATTTTAATTTTTGTAATGAAAATAGTTAACAATAAAAAGATTATGGGCGAACATGTGAATGGGCTAATCGGAAATATTATTTCTTGGCTGACGATTGCGGGTATTATTTTAGCCACTATAATTTTATTGGTATCTTCTTTTATTTAAAATATGCTGGCTATTGTTTTAGGAAGAAAAAATTGGCGTGAATTCGATCAGATGATTTCGCTTTATACCCGCGAGCAGGGGAAAGTGGAAGTTTTGGCCAAGGGCATTAAAAAAATTACCAGCAAAAATTCTGCCAATTTGGAAATCTTGTCTTTGGTGGAAATAGATATTGCTAAAGGCAAAGAAATAGACCACTTAACAAAAGCGCAGCCGATTAAAATTTTTAAAAATATTTATTCTGATTTTGACAAGATTTTTATAGCCAACTACGTTGTTAAAATTACCGACACCAATATTTTGGCACAGGAGAAGGACGAAAGCATTTTTGATTTACTGGTAAATTTTTTGGAATTTGTAGACTCGTCAGTTAAAATCAATTCTTTAAATTTGGCTACCGGCTTTATTTATAAGCTTTGGCACTGCCTGGGCTTTAGCGCGCCGGAAGAAAAATACCGTGTTTGGCTGGAAGGCAGTTGGCCGGTAGTAAATAATTTAGATCAGCAAAATATGTATGAGTTTGCTTGTCAGCACGCGCAAGCTCATTCCGGGCAGAAGCTTGCTAGATTTGTTAATTCGTGTTAATTTTATTCCATGTCAATTTTTATCAAAAATTTAGCATCTTTAGTCGGCCCCGAAGGGGCCTCTTCGGGGCCAGAAGTGGAAATTAAAGGCTGGCTATATAACAAGCGGTCTTCCGGGCCGATTGCTTTTTTGGAGTTGCGCGATGGCACTGGTTGGGTACAGGCTGTGGCTGTAAAAGACCAGTTAAGCGCCGAGGTTTGGGAAATGGTAGAGAAGGCAACCCAGGAATCCTCGGTGGTGGTGCGTGGCAAAGTGATGAAACATCCAAAAAAAGCCAATGTTTACGAATTACAAGTAAAAGATTTTAAAATTATCCAGCTGACGCAGGATTATCCGATTGCCCACAAAGAACACGGGCCGGATTTTCTTATGGAGAACCGCCACTTGTGGTTGAGAAGCAAGAAACAGTGGGCGATTTTGCGCGTGCGCGACGCCATTATTACTTCCATCAACGAATATTTGCATCAGGAAAATTTTATTAGAACCGATTCTCCGGTTTTCACTCCCAACACCTGCGAAGGCACCAGCACGCTTTTTCCGGTGCCCTATTTTGATTTGGGCACCGCTTATCTTTCTCAATCAGGCCAGCTATACATAGAAGCGGCCATTGCTTCGGTGGGGCGCTGTTATGATTTTGGTCCGGTGTTTCGCGCCGAGAAAAGCAAAACCAAACGTCACCTTACCGAGTTTTGGATGATGGACGCGGAAGCGGCTTTTGTGGAACATGAAGAAAATTTACAAATTCAGGAAGGCCTGGTGCGTTATATTATCCGTTATTGTCTAAAAAATTGTTTGGAAGAACTTGCGATTTTGGAACGCAATCTTGCGCCGCTCCAAAAAGCGGACGCGCCGTTTACGCGTTATACTTACGATCAGGCAATTGTTAAATTAAACGAACTGGGTTCGGATATAAAACACGGCGAAGATTTGGGCAACGACGACGAAGGTTTGCTCACGAAAGATTCCGAAGTGCCAGTGTTTATCGCCAAATGGCCAAAGAGTATCAAGCCGTTTTATATGAAACGCGATCCGGAAAATGCTGATTTGGTTTTGAATGATGATTTAATTGCCACGGAAGGCGCGGGCGAACTTATCGGCGGTAGTCAGCGCGAGGATGATTATGAATTGTTGCTGGCCAGAATAAAAGCCGAAGGGCTTAATCCGGAAGAATACCAATGGTATTTGGATTTACGCCAATATGGCAGTGTGCCGCACTCCGGATTTGGCATTGGCCTGGAGCGCGCTGTGCGTTGGATTACGGGCGTGGAACATATTCGCGAGTGCATTCCTTTCCCCAGAACTATTGGCAGGTTAAGGCCGTAGGTAGCAAGATTGACAAATTAGCCATTTTGCAATATACTTTTTTCATGCCGCGATGGCGGAATTGGTAGACGCACACGACTCAAAATCGTGCGGAGCAATCCATGAGAGTTCGATTCTCTCTCGCGGCACAAAGCGAAAATCATCCCGACTTAGTCGGGATGATTTTTTGTTTTCATATTTTTGTGTTATAATAGTCTTAATCTTAGATAAATATGCCACAAATAATTTCAGTAGTAAATCAAAAAGGCGGAGTGGGTAAAACCACGACCGCTGTAAATCTGGCTGCGGCGCTGGCCGACACCGGCAAGTTTGTGTTGCTGGTAGATTTGGATCCGCAAGGCAATGCCACATCCGGCTTGGGCATAAAATACCAAGCATTAGAAAAAGGCCTTTATCATAGCCTGTCCGGACAGGCGCGTTTGCATGATGTTGTGCATAACACCGGTCATGCCGGACTGCGTGTCGCTCCGGCCACACCGGATTTGGCGGGGGCGAATGTGGAATTGGTAAACGTAGAAGGGCGGGAAACAAAATTGGCCGAAATTTTATCTGAAGTGGCGCATGCTTACGATTATATTATTATAGATTGCCCGCCTTCGCTGGGAATTTTAACTTTAAATGGATTAATTGCCGCGGATTATATTTTAATTCCGGTGCAAGCCGAATATTACGCGCTGGAAGGTCTAGGCCAGCTACTTAAAACTATAGAACTGGTAAGATCAAATTTAAAACCGGAGTTAAAAGTTTTGGGAGCCGTGCTTACTATGTACGATTCCAGAAATAGTTTGTCCGAAGAAGTAATGAATGAGCTGTATAAATTTTTTCCGGATAATATTTTTCGTTCCGTGATTCCCCGCACTGTTCGTTTGGCCGAAGCGCCCAGCTTTGGACAAAGTATTTTTCACTATGACCCCAGCGGCAAAGGAGCTAAAGCCTATGAAAGACTGGGCCGGGAAGTGTTGGAACGGTTTGAATAATTTAGAAATTAAAAATTTATTTTAAATAGTATGGCCTTAGGAAGGGGATTGAGCGCTTTAATTTCGGGCGGCTCCAAACAAAAAAATGAACCAATGGGCGATCAAGCTGGACAAGACAGAGTTTGGCATATTCCGGTTAGTTCTATAGCTCCAAACACGCATCAGCCGCGTAAGAATTTTAGCGCGCCCGAACTGGAAGATTTGGCGTCTTCTATAAAAGAACATGGCATTTTACAGCCGTTACTGGTAACCGAACGCGCCGATGGCGGCTACGAATTGGTGGCCGGTGAACGGCGCTGGCGGGCCGCGCAAATGGCTGGATTAACGACGGTACCGGCCCTCATTAAAAAATTTGCCGATCAACAAAAATTAGAAGTGGCGCTGATTGAGAATATTCAAAGAGAAAACTTAAATCCGATTGAAGAAGCGTTTGCCTACCAAAGATTAATGGAAGAATTTAGTTTAACCCAGCAAGAAGTCGCCGACAAAGTCGGCAAAAGCCGGCCGGCCGTGGCCAATACTATTCGGCTTTTAAGTTTGCCGGAAGAAGTCAAAACCGCTTTGGTTGATAAGAGAATTAATATGGGGCAAGCCCGCGCCTTGTTGAGTTTGGAAGATTCTACCAAACAACTAGATATGCTTTCTTCCATGTTGGGTCAGCGCATCACTGTTCGAGAGTTGGAGCGCGCGGTAGGCAAACAAAACCCACATAAAAGCCATCGCGATCCCAACTTAAATTATTTAGAAGATCAGTTGCGCGCGGCTTTGAGCACAAAAGCAACCATCACCCAAAAAGGAAAAAGAGGCACAATCATCATTGATTATTACTCCCAAGAAGAATTAGCCAGTTTGATTAAAAAAATAACTCGCTAAGTGCGGGTTATTTTTTTGGCAAAATATTTTTTAACCAGGTATTTTTTTCGGTTTTTAATTTTTCTTTGATGTGGGATTTGGCTAAATGAGTTTTTACATTTTTTATCCAATCCGGACTGGGGCCCTTGCGGTTTTTATCGGTAAAAATTTCCACCACGTCGCCGCTTTTGAGCGGCGTATCCAAACTGACCAGCTGATCGTTGACTTTGGCGCCGTTGCAATGATTGCCGATGTCCGTATGAATATTGTAAGCGAAATCAATAGGGGTGGCGTCTTCAGGCAAATCTATAACATCTCCTTGTGGAGTAAATACAAAAATACGATTTTTAAAGAAATCAATTTTAAGTTCGTTTAAATCGGACAATTTTTCCAAAACATTTTTTTGAATATTCGCCAGTTCTTTGGCCCAGAAAATATCTTTAGCGGGCAGGCGCGCCCCTCGTTCATCATAGTGCCAGTGAGCGGCAATACCGTATTCCGCTTCATTGTGCATTGTTTTGTCGCGTATCTGGAATTCAACAATTTGCCCGTCAATGCAGAAAACAGTGGTGTGCAGGGATTTGTAGCCGTTTGGCTTGGGTTGGGAAATGTAGTCTTTGATACCTCCTTTTAGCGGGCGCCATAATTTATGAATTATGCCCAGCGCCGCATAACAGTCGGCCAGGTCTTCCACGATAATTCGGATGGCCACCACATCGTGGATTTTATCGGTATGTTCCCAGCCGCCTTTGCGGATAATTTTTTGGTACAAACTATATAAAGCTTTTTCCCGGCCATGGACATTTAACACTTTTATTCCCGAATTTTTTAATTCATTTTTTATAATCTCCATTACATTATGCAAGTAGGCTTCGCGCTGGGAAATCAAAGTGTCGCGTAAGGACTTAGTTTTTTCGTATTCTTTTGGGTAAATATGCGGAAAAGAAAGGTCTTCCAAAAGACTTTTAAATTCTCCGATACCCAGGCGATTGGCTATGGGCGCGTAAATTTCCAAGCTTTCCAAGGCAATGCGGTAGCGTTTTTTTGGAGGCAGGGCGTCAATGGTGGCCAGATTGTGCACGCGATCCGCAAATTTTATGATCATAACGCGAATATCTTCGGCCATGGCTACGAACATTTTTCGCAGATTTTCTATGTAGCGTTCCACACCGCGATATTTAAGCTTGCCCAATTTGGTAATGCCTTTTATTATGGAAGCGATATCCGGTCCGAAATTTTTTTCTATCTCTCCTAAAGTAACCGACGTGTCTTCCGGCACATCGTGGAGCAAAGCAGCCACGATAATATTTGGATCAATGCGCATGTGCGCCAAAATCATCGCGGTGGCGACCGGATGAATAATGTAAGGCTCTCCGGATTTGCGGGTTTGTCCGGCGTGCGCTTTGGCGGCAAAATCATAAGCCAACCGCACCATATCTATATCTTCTTTGCGGTAATACTTTCGTATTTGCGTCAGCAAGTCGTTTATGTTTGGATTGGCCGGGATAATATCTTGATAGGGCATACCTCTAAATTTTAGCTTATTTGGTTGGTTTAGGCAAACATATCTTTCTCCAACTTCATTCAGGCGGGTATAGACACTTTCGTACGTCTATGTTACTCTTATAATTAGGAAGTCCATTATCCTTATCAAATGATATGCCCAAAGATAAAATAAAAACAAAAGTAAGCGCAAAAGCTATTTTTGATAAATACGTTGCAAAAAAGATAGTTGGTAAAAATAGCAAGGAAACAATAGAAATTTTTTGTAGTTTAAATTTCAACGATTTTTACAATTGGGCCCAAAAATACAAATTAAAAGAAAGACAAGTATCAGCTCTTGTGGGTTTTAAGGATGAATTTTTTGTTGAAATTTTGATTAAGCAAGTTATTGCTGAGGCAGGGCTTATTGACATGTTTTATTGTAAGAAAGTTACCGCAAATGATAAAAGTGGATTATCCGCAAAAATGATTAAATTAAACGGCAAAGACAAAGTTTTAACTATTGGCGGCGATTGTGTAATTTTTAGAAAAGCAGATGATAAGCCGCTGATGATAATTGAATGCAAAGAGTATATCGATATGATCAGAATGAAAGAGTTGATTGGAGAATCGCGCGTTATTAAGGACGAAATTACAAAGTCAACTAATTTATTGGGCGGTATTAAGTTTTGTGTTTTTGCCGAGGTTTTGGAACTAACCGAAGGATGGGCTCAACTATTAGGCAATTCCGATTTAAAGCATAAAATAGATGCGATATTTGTTATAAGAGATGGGAAGAGAAAGGATAAGGGGAATATGCCAGTAGCGGCAAATATCATATCTTTTAAAGAGTATGTTCAAAATTTTCTGACAAGTTTTAAATAAAAGATTCAACCATTTTAATTTCTCGCTCATCTAAATTGTAAAGATTGTAAATTGCTTCGTCAATCTTTTCATCAAGCAATACATATTTTTTATCTTCTTTTGTAGAAAGTATTTTTTCTACTAAAGCAACAATTTCCGATTGTTGTTTTTTTGTAGGCGCAGCAATTGGCAGGCTATAGAGATAGCCAATCAAATAATGAAGATAGCCGCCAGCAATATGGGTTCCTTTATATATATTGCCATAATAGTAATGTAGTAATTTCGAATTGAGTAATGCAAGAAAAAATTTAATATTATAGTCTTTTTTTAAATCTTCGTTTAGGCGCGCAACAAAAAAAGTATCTTTGCAGTAGTATTCTTTATCATCATATGTAGCGCGCAAGCGTAATGCATTTTGGCAGATGATTAATTTTTCTTGTTCAAACAAACTTTTTGGCGGGAGTTGATTTTTATGTTTGCGGGCTAATTCTTCATTATAATCAATCCACCAGCCACCCCATTTTAAGTTATACCTGTTTATATCATCATTACCGGCAAATGATTTACCGCCAATTAATTTTTTTGCAAATTCTGACTGTGGCTTTTCGGGGAACAAAAATTTTTCTCTCAAACCGGAAGCATGAAAAGATATTGTCCATTTTAAAGTAAGGTAATTATCAAGAGTTTTGTATTTATCACCAAGAAGTTTCATGAGTAGAGCGGTTTGTCCCTTATCGCTTGGTAGAATAAAAAATACAAAATCATCTCTTTTATATATAACCTGTTTAATTTCGTTTGTGATAAAATTTTTGTTTTTCAATTCGTTCGTATTATTTATTTTTTCCGCAGTTTTAATTATGTTATTTTGCGGTTTTTTATTTTCGGCAATGAAAATTATAGGGTATACCGATACGTTTTCAAACACTTCACATTCGGACACGTCAATAATTTCTTTGATTGAGTAGTTATTTAGCAGTTTCTCGCGTATTTTTTTTGCGTAGTTTGCTATCAAAAATTTGTTTGGAAATATATATCCGAATTTTCCACCATTTTTTAATAAACGCAGACCTTTGTCAATAAAGCAAACAAAGAGGTCAAAAGCGCCACTTGCTATATTGGGGCAAGTGACGGCGCACAGTCCTTTTGTTTTTTTATCCATTTTTTTTGCTTCTAAATATGGTGGGTTACCAACTACAAAATCAAACCCGTTGCTAAATTTGCCGGCCTTATTTTTGATTTCTCTTATATTTTGTTCATCGCCACTTAACAACGTGGGTGTTTCTATGGTATTTGTTTGAAATATATTAATTTTTGGCACTTTATATTTTGGATTATTTTGCTTGGTTTCAATAATAATATCCAATAGTTGTAATAAAATATTGGTTTCAGCCAAGTAACAAGCAAATGGATTGATGTCTAAACCGTAGATGTTGTTGATTACTTTGTTTATTACCGCTTCTTTGTCTGTTTCTTGTTTTAGTTTGTTAATTAGGCGATTGGCCGCTCGTGTCGTAAAACCGCCGGAACCGCACGATATGTCAATAATTTTTTTGTCTTCAATATTGTTTATATATCCCGTCTGGTCTAGGATGTAATCAATTATTGGTTCTGGAGTATAAAATTGTCCCAGTCTTTTTCTCTCTTCTTTTGTGATGAATTGTTCGTACATTTTTCCAAGCACATCCCTGTCAATTTTTGAGAAATCGTATTTGTTAAAAATATTGGTAATTTCCAGCAGTAGAATATTACTAGGGCTATACCAATCAAAAATATTATTTATAAAAATATGCGAATATATTTCTTGGGCATCTTTTTTAAGCGCAGTTAATTTTTGCTTATTTTCTATTGCATCAAAATTCATTAATTGTTTATCTTTACAAACCCAAAGTAAAAGTAGTTCATTTAGAAAAGTATAAGTAGTTTCAAGGCAAAATTTATCTTGGTCCGGTCCTTCTTCTGTTTTTTGCCAAATTTCAAATTCATTGTTGGGTTTAAAATTGTTTTTAATATCGCCCTGTGTTTTAATGATGAGCTGTTTTAGTTCTTCATTAAAAGTGAGCAAATTTAATGGTTCGTTTAAAATGCGCCTCGTTTCATAATTTCGCATTACAGAAATTACCTTACCTTGCACGATTATTTGTTTAACAATAATAGCGGGGATGGTCGGGTTTGCAGGCTGAAGCCGGAATCCGCCCGATACTTTATAAATTCTTTTCAAGGTTGCTTCGTTTCCATTTATTAGGGCAACAATAGTTTCGCCATTATCGGCTGTATTTTGTTTTCTAATAACAACATTATCGCCATCAAAAATACCGTCCTGAATCATGCTATTTCCTTTTACCCGCAAGGCAAAATGATCGCCGGATTTGGCAAGTAAGCTTTTTGGTACGGTAATGGTTTCGTATTCTTCAATAACTTCAATTGGCACGCCGGCAGCAATAAAACCCTTTAAGGGTATTAAAACTGTTTCGTTGTTTTTAATTATTTCAATACCGCGTATATAATTATTTTTTTTGACAAGCCCCTTTTTTATCAATTCTTCAATATGTTCATGTATGGTTCCAATTGCGCGCTTAAAATGTTGACCAATTTCTTCGATAGTGGGGGATACGCCACGTTTGTCGGTGTAGGTGGCAATAAAATCCAAAATGTCTTTTTGTTTTTTTGTTAGGGTAGCCATATTGTGGATAATTTATTAGTCATGTATATTGACTTATTTTTGTATGGTAGTACAATTATATCATACCCGAAAGTTTCCCGAAAGTGTAAAGTATAAGTTATCCACAGTTTATTGAAAAATAGCGAGCAGATTTAGTCGGGGGCATGACTCAGCGGTTAATCAGTCAGGGCTCGACACTCCTCCTCAGCATATTTATTTGTGTTGAGGTGGGGATGTAGTCGAAGCCTCTCCGGTTATTAACCTGCTAAGTCAAAGTACTATGGTTAAAACAAAAAAAGGTAAAAAGATCGTGGAGGTTCGCCGACACTTTCGTGTTTTACCCGGTGGCAAGCGTGTTCTTGTAAAAGAACATCGCAAGTCAACACCTAACTAATAATTAGGTTCCTGCTCGCTAGTTTTTAAAAAATTAATATGGAATTATCATTTTTTATATGTCTAAAGCAATTTGGGGTGGTAAGAAGATTACTGAAATAATAAAAGACGCAGAACAAAAAAAGATTAAGCTGAATGAATTTTTTACAGAGTCACAGCAAGTGGTAGGTAAAATTAATTCTGCAATAGCCGAAGTAAATAAAAATTTAGCTGAAGTATCCAGCCAAGCAGAGCATGCAAAAAATACTGTTTTGAATATTGATGAAACCCAAAGTAGTGTTCAGCAAATTAAAGGCGAGGTCGAGGATTTAAAAGAAGCAACTAACAAATTAATAGAGACAAATAAAGCTTTGGCGGAAGAAATAAAAAATCAATTAGGAATTGCCGCCGGCGCTTCTCTTTCGCACACTTTTAATGACCGAAAATCGGTACTGGAAGGGTCTATAAAAAAATTGTTTAGGTGGTTAATTGCCGATATAATTATTCTGTTTTTTGTAGCCCTGTTTGTTTTTTTAGAATTAAAAAGTAATCCAGCACTTACTCCAAATTTCTTTTTAAAATTTACTTTATCTTTCCCCTTTATTTATGCGGCTTTTTTCTTTCACGGTCAATTTAATAAAGAAAAACAATTATTGGAGGAATACGCCTTTAAAGCAGCCGTTTCTCTCTCGTTAGAGGCTTACCGCCAGTTATTAGCAGATGAATTTGATGAAAGTGAGGATAAAACTAAAAAAGTTGAATTTATGACTGGGGTTATTAACAAAATTTATACTTCACCTAGAGAAAGTATTGCAAATCATCCGGACAAAGAAGAAACTATTGAAATCGATATCCTAAGCAAGGTCTTCGACATGGTTAAAGGTGTAGTTAAATAAATTATTGCCGCCAAAAGTGAAATGTGATAGCATTTCACCACGAACCAATTCATGAAAAACTCGATTGACAATTTTTTTAGATTGTGATATCTTAGATTTAAGAAGCCTGGTATCCTTATCGCTAGACACCCTCTCTGGTTTAATGGGGGATACCATCGGCGCCCCAGAGGGAACGCCGCTTCTGTCTAGACTAAAAACCCTGAAGGTCAGAAAGCGCAGTCTGCCGGGTTCCCTGCTTTTCAATTTGAGAAGTACAATCCGATGGTGGAGAGGCGCGTCCGCCCAGGAGTTTTTAATTTAGGGCTACTAGGAGTAACTAGGAAATTTTTACCGACTTTCTTCGGGTAAGAACTATAATATTGTCACTATGTTTTGTATAAACAGGAAAAGTCATAATTTTAATCACAGATGCCATTTTAGATGTGGTGAATTTATGTTTTTTCCTGTCTTCGTTAGTAAATAATACATTACACGAGGGCAGATAACGCCCTCGTAACTCATCGGTAGAGTGCTGGTCTGAAAAGCCAGATGGAGTTGGTTCAATTCCAACCGAGGGCACTGGGCTCCCGTAGGTTAAAGGATAGACTAACGGTCTCCTATGCTGAAGATACCGGTTCGACTCCGGTCGGGAGCACGGTGAGTGATAGTAGTGTAACAGTCAGCACGCTGGTTTGTGGTACCAGCAGTAGGGGTTCAAATCCTCTCTATCACACTTGGTAATACCCAACAAAAAACCACCCCGCATCTCGAGGTGGTTTTTTGTTTTAGTTTTATTTTTTACAACAAAGTCACACTGGAAACCTTATCGCCTTCTTCTTTAAACCGCATCAGGCGCACGCCTTGGGTGGCCCGGCCGGAGGAATTGATAGATCCAAACGGAAGGCGGATAACCTGGCCTTTGGCCGACATAATTAACAAGTCTTTTTCTTTTAATTCCACCGCGTCAACCACTTTGGCAAAAGTAAGATTGCCAGTCTTGGCGGTAATTTCGGCTGTTTTGACACCACTGCCGCCGCGGCCCTGCACTTTGTATTCATCCAGTTCAGTGCGTTTGCCCACGCCGTTTTCGCCTACGGTTAAAAATGCCAGGCTTTTGTTTTTCGGGTCCACAATATCCATGCCGATTACTTCGTCCGTTCCTTTGAGGCGGATGCCGCGCACTCCGCCGGCCGTGCGTCCCATTTCGCGGACATCTTTTTCTTTGAAGCGAATGGCCTGGCCTTGTTTGGTGGCAATCATAATTTCATCGGTGCCATTGCTGGGTTTAACCCATTCCAAATTATCATCTGGTTTTAATTTGATGGAAATAAGACCGCTGCGGCGCACGTTGGCAAAATCTTCCACGGCGGTTTTTTTGATATTGCCGCGCATGGTGACCATAACCAGATATTTGATTTTGTTTAGGTCGCTCATACCCAGAAGCGCGGTAACTTTTTCGTTGGGCGCCAATTGTAAAAAGTTTACCAGCGCCTGGCCTTTGGCCGTGCGGCTGCCTTGGGGGATGTCGTAGGCCATCAGCTGGAAAACGCGGCCGCGATTGGTGAAGAATAAAATATTGTCGTGGGTATTGGTGGTAAGCAGATTTTCCACGCTGTCTTCGTCTTTGGTGGTAACGCCGATAACGCCTTTGCCGCCGCGCGATTGCTGATGGAAGGTGTCGGGGGGCAGTCTTTTTATGTAGCCGTCGGTAGTAATCATAATGATAGTCGGTTCGTTTGGCACCAAATCTTCTACTGTAAATTCCTTGATGCCGCCGGCCACAATTTGCGTGCGTCTGTCCTGGCCGTACTTTTCTTTTATGGAGTAAGTTTCGTCTTTAATAATTTTCATGACCCTTGATTTGGAAGCCAAAATAGATTCCAATTCTTTTATCAGCGCTTTTTTCTCTTTTAATTCGTCTTCAATTTTTTGCCGTTCCAAGTTGGCCAGTTGTTGCAGTTTCATTTCCAAAATAGCCACGGCTTGTTTATCCGTGAATTTAAATTTGGACATTAAATTTATTTTGGCCTCGTCTTTGTCTTTGGAAGCGCGGATAGTTTTGATTACCATGTCTATTTTGTCCAGCGCCACGCTCAAACCCTCTAAAATGTGAGCTCGTTCTTTCGCTTTATTCAAATCAAATTCGGTGCGGCGCCGGATAATTACTTGGCGGTGTTTAATAAATTCTTCCAAAATGTTTTTGATTGTTAGCACCCGCGGTTGAATGCCGTCTATTAAGGCTAGCATGTTGACGTGAAAGGTCGTTTGCAGTTCGGTCATTTGGAATAATTTGTTGAGAACTTTTTTTGGATAGGCGTCTTTTTTTAAATCAGCGACAATGCGCACGCCGTCTTTATTAGATTCGTCGCGCAAGTCTTTAATGCCCTCTATTTTTTTCTCCTGCACCAAGTCGGCAATTTTTTCCAGCAGGGTGGCTTTGTTGGTGTTGTAGGGAACTTCGGTAATGACAATTTTAAACTGATCCGATTTTCCTTCCTGGATTTCCGCTTTGGCGCGCATCACAATTCCGCCTTTGCCGGTGGAGTAAGCGGCTAAAATATCTTTTTTATTATAAATAATGCCGCCGGTAGGGAAATCCGGACCCTTTATGACCTCGGCCAATTCTTCCACGCTGGTGTCCGGCTCTTCAATAAGTTTGTTTAAGCCGTCGCAGAGCTCCGACAGATTGTGCGGAGGAATAGAAGTGGCCATACCCACGGCAATACCCATAGTGCCGTTTAGGAGCAAGTTTGGCAGTTTGGATGGTAAAACCGTTGGCTCTTCGTGCGAGCCGTCGTAGTTGGGAATAAAATTGACCGTGTCTTTTTCTATATCAAACAGCATTTCTTCGGCTACGGCCGTGAGTTTGGCTTCAGTGTAGCGCATGGCCGCGGCATTGTCGCCGTCCATAGAGCCAAAGTTACCCTGGCCGTGCACCAGCGGATAACGCATGGAAAAATCCTGGGCCATACGCACCATGGCATCGTAAATAGAAGCATCGCCGTGCGGGTGGTATTTGGCCATCACCTCACCGATGACGTGAGCCGATTTGCGGAATTTTGCCGTATGGCGCAAACCAATGTTCCACATGGCGTAAAGCACGCGTCGGTGTACCGGTTTTAGGCCGTCTCGGACATCGGGCAGGGCGCGAGCCACAATTACGCTCATGGCGTATTCCAAATACGAGGTTTGCATTTCTTCTACCAGCGATGCCGGCGTGATTAAACCGATTTCTTGACCGGGTAATTCTATTTTTTCTTGCATATTATTATGTGCTTGAATTTATGGTTGAAGTGCTAGTGGTAATATTTATTGTGGATGTGGTTGTGCTGGTTGAATTTACTTCGGCGACAATCGTATTAAGTATATTTTTAATTTGTGATTTCATCTGTTCGTTTTTTATCCGCGCCTGTTCGTTATTAAATAATGTATCCCAATCGCTCTGGCTTTTTTCCACCAGTTTTTTCTCTGGAGTTTTGTCCCAGCTAAACGAGGATAGGCTAATGCTGGTGGCCCAGCCCCATAGTACTAGAATTATGGCGGTGATAATACTCACGCCAATCCAAAGCCACATTTTTGCGGCTCGGTTTTCTTGGTAAGGCTCGAGCATATTATTCTTTTTCTAAAACAATAAGTTTTGTTTCTTCTTGCGGTAAATCTTTTTTCTTGATGATAACTTTTTTCTCCGTGGCTTCCGGTTTTATGCCCAGTTCTTTTATAAAAGCCGTTACCGGCGCCGCGTCCGGATCAGTATCGCAATGGTAGGCCATGGGAATTATTATGCGCGGTTCCAGCGCTGTGGCCAAAGCGGCCGCCTCTTTGGCGTTTAAGTAATTTGATCCGCCGCCCACCGGAATAAATAAAATATCCGGGCTTAAGATTTTTTCCATCTCGGCATTATCCAGTGTTTTTTTCAGTCGGCCCAAATGAACCAAGGTCAGGCTTTCGCCGTTTAGTTTGTAAATCACGCTTCCTTCCGGTCCAGGTACGGCGTATATCATTACGTTTTTCACCTCTATTTCGCCCAAAGAACTTACTACAAAAGGGTCTTGGGAAAGCGTGGCTGCGTTTTCTTGTCCATCCGAAAACAGCGCCACATTGGGGCTGAAACTGCGCGGAAATTCTCCGGTTTTTGGTTTGTAGGCGTCCAATATTATGACGACGTCTTTATCTAAATTTTTGGTTTGCAGTTTGATACAGGTCTGCCCTAGCCAGCTTATATGCATATGATTTTAACGAAATCATGCCGCGTACCGTCTTTTGAAACGCGGCGAATTTAAGTAATTTAAAACCCTCCGAACAAGGATATTTTATCATTTTATTGGGAATTATGCAAGGGGAAAAATAAGGATAGCACACTTTTTTTATAATCATTTTTCTTCTACCTTTTGTAACCAAAAGCGTAAAGGGGTTTTTTGTGATATAATATAAATGTTATGCTCAACATTTTTAATCCAAACAACCACAACGGCAGTAAAATGCTAACGCCACCGCCAAGCGCGCCTGTTGTTTCTGCCGGTAAAAACGATTTTACAAAATATACAGACCCCACCAAAGAATTTACTTCCCAAGAATTAAAATGGAGTTTTTGGTATGTAAAACACAAAGCCCTGCTTTATAGAATTTTAGTTATCAGCCTCGTTAGCATAGACGTTATTTTTTTAATTTTTGGTCTTTGGAAATGGGGGAGTTATTTGTTGGGCTGGCAGGATTCTCAGCGCGTGCAAGCCAGTTTGTCCGCTTCCATAAATTATACGGGCATTCATCCGCGTTATAGCGCCCAGCCGATTCAGGCTGTGAATACGCAGATTTTTTCCAGCCGGGAAAATAAATACGATGCCGTGGCGGAACTAATAAATCCCAATAACAGATTTCTGGCCAAGTTTGATTATTATTTTGTTATTAACGGCGCCAAAACACCGTCCCAAAAAACTTTCTTGCTGCCCGGAACTAGCCGGCCGGTAGCTCATTTGGGAATCAAAGACGGAGCCGACGGCGCGCCCATAATTGTTTTGGAAAATATAAAATACGAACGTATTTCGGCGCACCAAATTTCCGACACTGGCAGTTGGCAGGCTGAAAGGCTAAACTTTCAAGTGAGTGATTTTGTTTTTCTAAAATCATTGGCGCAGGAAGGGCAGAACACGGATGCTTTGCAATTTAAACTTACCAATGCCAGCCCGTACAGTTATGTAAATACCGATTTTTATGTGGCGCTGTTGCAAAACGGACAGATGGTTGGTATTCTTCCCCTGCATTTGGATTTTATAAATTCTTTGGAAACAAAAAATATTGACCTTCGTAATTTTGCCGCGGGCTTAAGCATAACCGAAATCGCGCTTTATCCCATTATTAATATTTACGATGACTCGGTCTTTCTAATGTCTTCTCCCACCGGAGGAATTTAGAAATAATATGCTAAATCTCCAAAAATTATCCCCGCGCAGTTTTGACTGGCCGCTTTTTACGGCCGTTTTTTTGCTTGTTCTGATGGGATTGGCCACGGTTTATAGCGTTGATTTATCGCGCGGTTCGGCTTTATTTTATTTCAAAAAACAATTACTGGCGCTAAGCATTGGTTTGGTATTTTTATTTGTGGCCGCTACCAGCCAGTATACCTTTTGGCGTTATTTGGCCAAGTGGTGGTATTTGTTTTCTTTGTTGTTGTTGAGCTTGGTTTTGATTTTTGGACAAACTTTCCGCGGCACCAAAGGCTGGTTTTCTTTAGCCGGACATTCTTTTCAGCCGGTGGAAATGGCCAAAGTCGGTTTGATTTTAATGATGGCGTATATAATTTCCCGTTTTGGCCGCCGCTTTGACCGGCCTTTATTTTTCTTTGGTACGGGCATTGTCGCTTTTTTATTTTTAGTTCTCACCATGTTGCAGCCGGATTTGGGTTCGGCCGTGCTCTTGGGCGCCATTTGGTTTGGCATGGTGTGGGCAGTGGGCGCGCGCCGGCTTTTTTTAGTTTTACTTACGACCGGCATAATAGTTTTGGCAGTTACCAGCTGGTTTTTTTTCTTAAAACCTTATCAAAAAGATCGTCTGACCAACTTTATTAATCCCGGCCGGGATCCGCTGTATAGTGGCTATAATATAAATCAATCTATTATTGCGGTTGGCGCCGGAAAATTATTCGGCCGCGGCTTGGGATTTGGTTCGCAAAGCCAGCTGCGCTTTTTGCCGGAAGCGCAGACTGACTTTGTTTTTTCGGTTATTGGCGAAGAGCTGGGTTTGGCCGGAGTAGTGGCGATGTTGATTTTATTCGCGCTGGTATTTTGGCGTTTGTTGTTAATAATTCAAAAATCCGACGACGATTTTGTGGCCGCCACCGCCACGGGTATTTTAATTTTGTTTTTCGCGCAATTATTTACTAATGTGGGCGCGAATCTTGGACTTTTGCCCATTACCGGCGTAACTTTGCCTTTTGTCAGTTATGGCGGTTCTTCTTTGGTTATAAATTTGTTACTCGTTGGAATTTTGGAGAGTATGATGGTGAAGAAGTATTAGAACTTTTTAACGCTTTTTGAGCGAGCAAAAAGCGTAGGAAAAACTCGCCGAGCGATGGACGTTTGTCTCGAACTGCCATCGGCATAAAAATCTGGCGAGTTTTGAAAATTAACCGAAAACGAGTCCTAAATTATCCGAGAGTTTCCACCGCTCGCCAGCTTTGGGTTCTACCTTTTGTCTGCACAAAAGGTAGAAGACGGTTGACCAACTCACCACTTTACTGTAGACTGATAATCAGGAGGAAAATCATGACTACAGATGAGATGAACTTTCGGAAACCTTTTGTTGGTGACATGGTGTGTTGTTTTTTCGAAGTGAAGGGTAAACGGAAGCACACCAGCGCGGTGGTCATAGAAGTCTACGATAATAGTGACTGTCTGCTTGTGGCGCCCAAAAAAGATGGGGAGACACTTTACAGACTTTTGAATATGCCGTTTTCTACAGGGACAGGTATGCCCGGATGGCATTGGCCGAGGAAGCAGCTGGGTTGTCCGCAATTTAAAGAATAGGGAGAAAAACCATGGAAAAATTAACCGGCCGAATCATTCGTAAGCTGGCTAAAGGCGCTGATGGGAAAAAAGAACAACCTCAGTACTTTATAGAAACTGGGCCGGGCCAGTTCCGGAGAATTGTAGTCGAGGGCGAGCACCCATATGAACCACCAACTCTCCACGCTCTGATTGGCAAACGTTGCCAGGCCGAGGGCGAAAATTATCAAGGTAAACTCATTGTTTCAAAGGAAAATATCAGGTCTCTTAGCGAGACTCTCAAACTGCGTAAAAAGTAACTTTTTCATTGGCCCCCGCGCCGTTAATCGGCCGCGCGGGGCTTCTTTTTTTATCCCTTGACATTTTTATCAAAATTATGCTAATATTAGTCCATACAAAAAATATATGTTGCCAAACAACAGCAAAGTAGATTCCTGGAAAAAAACTTTAAAATTGATTAGCCATTGCCCGGTTTGCGGACGTGATTACAAATCTGATGCAGCCAAGTTGTTCATCAATAAAAGTGACGCCAGATTTGTCCATTTCACCTGCGCGCATTGCCAAAGCCACTTTATGGCCATGGTAATGATCATGCCTAAAGGTACCAGTACGGTAGGAATGGTGACTGACCTAAGTTTAAAAGACGTGCAGAAATTATACAAAATGTCGCCCCTAACCGTTGATGAAACAATCGAGGCGCACAAGCTTATAAACAGTCCGGATTTTTTAAAAAAATTTAATTAGTAGTATGCCATTCAAATTATCAGCCAGAGGACGAACCGCCAAAGGAGCCGAAATGAGAACCAAAACTCTAATCCCGGGTGTAGTTTATGGTATGGGCGCGCCAGCTACTTCAGTATCTTTAAATTACGATGAGTTTGCCAAGCTATACGACGAAGCCGGCGAGGCCAGCTTGATTGATTTGCTTTTGGGAGATAAAGCCGACGGCAAAGTTTTGATTCAGGATATCCAGTACGATCCAGTTTCCGACCGCATTGTCCATGTTGATTTGCGCCGTATTGATATGAATAAAACCATGACCGCTACCGTTGAATTGCGTTTTGTGGGCGAAGCGCCAGTAATTAAAGAACAGGGCGGCACTTTGATGCGCAACATTATGGCCGTGGAAGTAAAATGTTTGCCCAAAGATCTGGTTTCTCATATTAATGTGGATTTGACTGTTTTAAAAACTTTTGATGATGTCATCAAAATTAAAGATTTAATCGTTCCGGCCGGAATTACTATTACCAATCCTCATGCCGAAGATTTGATCGCCAAAGCCACCGCCGCTTTAACCGAAGAGGAAATTAAGGCTATGGAACAAACCGCCGCGCCGGTTGATTTGAGCAAGATTGAAACTGCCGGCAAGAAGAAAGAAGAAGAGGCCGCAGAGGGCGCTGTTGTTGAAGGAGCCGTTAAGCCGGAAGCTGGCGCCAAGACCGAAGAGAAGAAGGAAGAAAAGAAATAAAATCAATCAAATAAACACTTCAAGAAATTGGAGTGTTTTTAGTTGTTTGGTATACTACATACATATATGAAGCGCAAACCATGGCCAATTCCTCCCATCATTTTTTTGGCGCTAATTTCCATAGTCGGGATTGGCTGCGTATTTTTTTATTATTATCCTGCAAAAGAGCTATTACAGGCCACAAGCAATAAAGATTTTCTAACTACGGCGGTTAAATATATAAATTCGCTAGACGGGAAAGCGGTAAATAAAAAAGCTGACTCAGTTTCGCAAGTGGTGGGTGTAATGGTAGACAATCATCCGGATGCGCGTCCGGTATCCGGTCTGGCTAAGGCAAAAATTGTTTATGAAGCGCCGGTGGAAGGCGGCCTCACCCGTTATCTGGCTATTTTTGATAGCAAACAAGTGGTGGCGGAAGTTGGTCCGGTGCGTAGCGCCCGAGCCTACTTTTTGGATTGGCTGCAAGAATACGGCAGGGGATTATATATGCATTCGGGCGGTTCACCGGAAGCATTAAATTTAATTAAAGTCAGACGCATTTTTGACGCCAATGAATTTTTCTGGGGCCAGTATTACCACAGAAGCCAAGACCGGTCAGCGCCGCACAATCTTTATACCGGCAGTGAAAATTGGGCAGAAATTGTGGACCGATATGGGAATACCAGTTCGCTATTTACCGCGGACAAAGCTTGGAAATATACAAAATTGATTGGGCAAACTATCGGCAAAAAAAGCGTGTTAACCATTCCTTTTAGTGAAAGTTATAAAGTCGTTTGGACATACGACGCCAAAAATTTGAATTATACGCGTAAATTAAATGGCGCGCCGGAAAAAGACAAGGACGGCTCCGAAGTTCGGGCGCGAAATATTTTGGTGCAAATTACCGGCGTAAAAGAAATAAATGGCGATGAAAAAGGGCGGGTGGAAATTAGCACCATTGGAAGCGGCGAGGCTATAATTTTAAAAAAAGGCGCTGTTATTTACGGAACCTGGAAAAAAACTTCTCTTACCGCCCGTACCCGATTTTATGATAAAAACAAAAAAGAAGTTTTGTTGGCGCCGGGCAATACCTGGGTAGAAATGGTGCCAAAGACAACTAATATTTTGGTGACAAATTAGCTTGTTATTTTTACTAACCTATCAAGACCGCCAAGGTCTTTTTTTATTTCTATTTTTGATTGAGGCAGATATTGTTTTATGAGTTTTGAGATTTCTTCGGTTTGGGATGGGTCTATTTCCAGTAGAAGGAGTAGGGAGTAAGTAGTAGGGAGTAGTTTAATTTGCTGTAATAATTTTTCGTACAAAGCTAGTCCGTTTTTGTCTGCCACCAGCGCGGTTTTGGGTTCGCGTTGAATTGACGGTTCGGATTGGAATTGTTTTTCGGTGAGGTAGGGGAGGTTCGCTGTAATTATGATTTTAGATTTATGATTTATGATTTTTTTGATGATTGGCTCAAGTAAATTGCCATGAAAAAATTGTATTTTTACATCATGTATTTTTGCATTATTCTTGGCTACATTTAAAGCTTGGTCGGAAATATCCACAGCATAGGTTGGCATTGGCGTCGGTAAATTTTTTAAAACAGAAATAGGAACACAGCCACTGCCTGTACCCACATCAATTAGAATAATTTCTTTATTTCCTAATTTCCTAATTTCCTCAATCGCTTTTGTTACCATCAATTCCGTATCCGGGCGGGGGATTAAAACATTTTTATTTACAAAAAAATCCAAGCCGTAAAATTCTTTATGCTTGGTAATAGCCGCGACGGAGTAGCCTTTTTTGCGCAGGAAGACAAAATATTTTAAGCGAAGTTGTTGCCAAATTGATAAACGATATTCAGGATGAGAGTATAAAAATTCTTTTGGCTTTTTTATAGCACGCGCCTTTAGTAAATCAAAATCCAGCATACTATTCTTCACTTTCGTCGGCAACATAATCCAGCCCGGCATAATCGGCCGCGCGCACAGCCAAAATAATCGGCTCCAGTTCGCCGTCCAGAATCCGGGGAATACTGTTCCAGCTTTGGTGAATGCGGTGATCGGTAATGCGGTCTTGGGGGAAATTATAGGTGCGGATTTTTTCACTGCGGTCGCCGCTGCCAATTTGGGCGCGCCGTTTTTCGGTTAGTTCTTTCATTTTTCTTTCTTGTTCTATGGCAAACAAACGGGCGCGCAAGACGGCCATCGCTTTTTCGCGGTTGGCGGTTTGGGAGCGTTCGTCCTGGCATTGCACAATCATGCCGGTGGGAAGATACACAATGCGCACCGCCGAGTAGGTGGTGTTCACGCTTTGTCCGCCGTGTCCGCCGGCTGTCATGGTGTCTATGCGCAAGTCTTTCGGGTCGATTTTAAATTCGGTTTCTTCTATCTCCGGCATTACGGCCACAGTGGCGGTGGAAGTATGAATGCGGCCGGCTTTTTCCGTGTCTGGCACTCTTTGCACGCGGTGCACGCCCATTTCGTATTTTAAATCTTTGTAAACATTTTTTCCTTTTATGGAGAATATAATTTCTTTAAAACCGCCGATGCCGATTTTGTTTGCATCCAGCGTGTTTACTTTCCAGCCTTTGTTTTCGGCGTAGCGGCTGTACATGCGGTACAAGTCCGCGGCAAAAAGAGCGGATTCGTCTCCGCCCACGCCGGCGCGTATTTCCACAATCACATTTTTTTTATCAAACGGGTCTTGGGGGCGGGTCATTTCGTCCAGCTCTTTTTCCAAATTTAATTTCTTAATTTCTAAATCATTAATTTCGGTGTTTGCCATTTCTTTCATTTCTTCATCATTGCCTTTTATAATCAGTTCCGTTTCCGCAATACTATTTTCTATTACAGTCAGTTCTCTTATTTTTTCCATGGCCGGTTTTAGTTCATTATATTCTTGGGCAACCTCTTTTACTTTTTTGGAACCGCCAAGCAAGGCCGGATTCTGTAAATCGGCTTCCAGTTTGGCAAATTTAGATTGTAGTTCTTTGTATTTGTTGTTCATACAGCCATATTAATAAAAAACAGACCTAACAATAATATAGTATAGTCTGTTTTTTAAATTATTGGTAGTTATTTATCTGATTTCTTGGCCGCAGCTTTTTTCGCTGTTTTCTTTACAGCTACGGCCGCTTTCTTTACTTTCTTGCCTTTGCGGGCGGCGGAAGCGGAAGTTTTTTTGTCCGCGCGTTCCTGGAATTTTTCTATGCGGCGGGCGGTGTCCACAAATTTCTGTTTGCCGGTATAAAAAGGATGGCACTTGTTGCAAAGTTCCACACGAATAGTCTTCATGGTGCTGCCGGTAATAAATTTATTGCCGCAAGCGCATGTAACGGCTGTATCATTATTATATTCCGGATGAATTTTTTTCTGCATATATTCAAAGTAAGAGTGTTAAATTTGGTATCAACAGTATATCATTATTACCGAGCATTGTCAACAGTCTTGACTAATTCCCGTCCTTCCTATATACTGCACACATATTAATTTAATCTCTCGCTAGCCAATTTTTTCCTCCCTACGGACCATTCCGGGGCAAGGCTAGGAGGCAATAATAAGGAAAATATGAGTAAAATGCCAACATTGTTGGAAATGTTGAAGGCCGGAGTTCACTTTGGCCATCAAAAGTCTCGCTGGCACCCCAAGATGGAACAATACATCTTTGGCGTGCGCAACGGCGTGCATATCGTTGATTTAGAAAAAACTCAAGTCCAGCTTGAGAAAGCTCTAAATTATGTCAAAAATTTGGCCGCCAAAGGTCAAGTTATTTTATTTGTGGGCACCAAGCGCCAGGCGCGAGAAGTTACCAAAGCGGCCGCCATTAGCTGTGAGATGCCATATTTGGTAGAGCGCTGGATCGGCGGATTGTTAACAAATTTTGACGAAGTGAAACGCCGGTTAAAAAAATATCATAATTTAAAAGAAATGTTTGCCACCGGTGAAATTGAAAAATATACCAAAAAAGAACAAGTAACAATGAAAAAACAATTGGAAAAACTGGATAAATATTTAATCGGCCTGACAACTTTGGACAAAATGCCGGACGCTTTGTACATTGCCGATATGCGCACCGAAAAAACCGCTTTGGCCGAAGCCGAAAGAACCGAAGTGCCAACTGTCGCCGTTTGCGACACCAATGTTAATCCGGAAAAAGTTAACTACGCTATTCCGGCCAATGATGACGCCGTCAACTCTATAAAATTAATCGTAGATATGATAGCCTCTGCGGTAAATGAAGGCCGAAAAGAATTTGAACAGAAAAAACTGGAACGCGCCCAAGCCGAACCCGTAAAGCGTGACGCGGTAAAGATAGAAAGACGAGCGCTCAAGAAAGATGAATCAATATAAAAAATTATATGACTATTACAGCATCAGACGTTGCAAAATTAAGATCCCTTACCGGAGCGGGAATGATGGATTGTAAGAAAGCTTTAGACGAAGCGGAGGGGGATCTGGAAAAGGCCGGAGAAATACTTCGTAAAAAAGGCATTATTAAGGCCGCCAAACGTTCTGATAAAGTCGCGGCCGAAGGCGCCACTCAAGTAAAAGTAAGCGGCAACATAGCCGTGGTAGTTGAGGTAAATTCCGAAACGGATTTTGTGGCGCAAAATGAAGACTTCAAGAAATTGGTTAATGAGTTAACTGATTATTTATTACAGAATAAACCGGTTTCAATGGAAGCGGCAATGTCTCCGGTTGTTGCAGAAAAAATAAATAATCTCACCGCAAAAATAGGGGAAAAAATTGCTTTGCGCCGATTTGAGGTGGTGGAAAAAACCGACGCCGATGCTTTTGGCGCTTATTCTCATTTGGGTGGCAAGATTTCGGTTTTGGTATTACTCAAAAATTCCACTGACGCAGGTTTGGCCGGCGATATTGCCATGCACGCGGCCGCGTCTAATCCAAAATACATCAGCCGCGATCAGGTTCCGGCCGAAATGGCAGCCAAAGAAAAAGAAATTTATACCGAACAATTAAAACAGCAAGGCAAGCCGGAAGCCGCCATAGAAAAAATCTTGATCGGCAAGCTGGACAAATTTTATAGCGAGATTTGTCTGTTGGAACAGCCGTTTATAAAGGATGAAGAAAAAACGATTCAGAAATTATTGGGAGCCAATGTTGCTATCAGCAGAATGGAACGATTTGAATTGGGTGAGGGGCTGACAAAACCCGGTTGTGATTTTGCTTCCGAAGTTGAGGCGCAGTTGCAATAATATTAAAAATTATAAAATTAGAAATTAAAAATTTAAAAATCTCCCGCACGGGAGATTTTTAGTTATCCACAGTTTTTTGTAAGAATCATTAGGGGGGGTGGAAGTGTGATATACTTAATTATATTATAGTGAAAATTTGTTAATTAATTATTTTTGCGTATGGAAAAATTTTCGTCTAGGCAGCGTCTGGCGGTCGGCTTGGCAGTGTTGGTGGCCGGTCTGGCTAGTTTTGTTTCCGCGCTTCCCGGATGGGCGCAGACAACAACAACGAGCGGCGATACTACTCCGCCATCGGTGCCGACCAATGTTTCGGCTACGCCATTATCTTCTTCTACTATTCAGATTTTCTGGTTGGAATCTACCGACAATGTTGGGGTTTCCAGGTACTGGATTTATAGAAATGGATATACTGAACCTGTCGGTCTTTTGTTTTCTACTGGCTACAGTGGTTATTATAACGCTACTAATAACGATCTTTTTCCCGGCACAACATATACTTATACAGTGGTCGCTCAAGACATCGCGGGAAATCTTTCACCACAAAGCGCGTCGGTTTCTGCAACTACGCTTAGTGGCACAACAAGCAGTGACACCACCCCGCCATCTGTGCCAACTAATGTGTCAGTTACGCCAATATCTACCTATTCTATCCAGATTTCCTGGTTGGAATCTACCGACAATGTTGGGGTTTCCAGGTACTGGGTTTATAGAAATGGATATACTGAACCTGTCGCTTTTTTGTTTTCTACTGGCTATGGTGGTTATTATAACGTTACTACTAACGATCTTTCTCCCGGCACAAGTTATAGTTATACAGTTGCCGCTCAAGACACCGCCGGCAATCTTTCACCACAAAGCGCGTCGGTTTCGGCCACAACTTTGGTTGCTGTAACAAACAATTCCACCTCCACTACAACCCAAACCACCACAACACCAGCTCCAAGTTCTGTCCCAGTTTCAACACCCCCTTCTCAAACTCCTGTTGTTGTATCACCCGTTATTTCCACCCCAACCTATAAATTGTGTCCTGATGGCACTAAAACGCCGGAAGGAACAGCTTGCCCGGTAAAAACAGAAGATGCCATAACTACCTGCTTAAACAAAAACGGCAAATGGTGTTTAGACAAAGCGGGCGGAACTGGTTATTGTATGGCTCAAGGCGACTGCCGTTCTGTTGTGGAAGTCAAAGGCGTACCAACAGTGGCAACAACAACACCCCTTGACGATAAACAAACAAAATTAGTAGAAGCAAAAAAGAAAGAGTATTCCAGAAATTTGGATACTCTGGAAAAAACATTTAAACGTTTGGAAGATCAGGCGTCTCTGGCAAA
>JBBUEJ010000045.1:0-2531 GCA_038056955.1 Patescibacteria group bacterium | reverse complement strand
TCATCCGATAGTATTGCACGGCTAACCGGTTCGGGCCTCTCCCCGCCTTTCGGCGGAGTTCACCCTGATCATGGCAAGCTCACCCGGCTTCGGGTCTGATTCGCGCTACCTGCAAATCAGTTCCCCAGTTTGCTAGTTACCTAGTTAAAATTAACCAGGAGGCCGCGGTGCGGCCGCAACTAGAAAACTAGAAAACTAAAATGCAATCGCCCTATTAAGACTCGCTTTCGCTGCACATGCCCCCGTTAAGCGGGGTTATGTAAGCAGCGCAAATCAACTCGTTGGCTCATTCTTCAATAGGCACACCGTCGCCCCCACACTAATAATGGCATTATTTTGCATTAGCAATTTATGTTTATACCGCTTGGATAAATAACTATTTTTTTAAACCAATTAATTATTCACGGCAAAATATAATGCAATGTCATTATTAGTGTGGGGGCTCCGATTCTTTGTAGACATATGGTTTCAGGTACTATTTCACCGCCCTCAACGGGCTGCTTTTCACCTTTCCCTCACGGTACTTGTTCACTATCGGTCTTGAAACGTATTTAGCCTTGGGAGTTAGTTCTCCCTGCTTCCTCCGACCCATTCATGCGTCGAAGTACTCAAGATTAGGTTCAGAAAGATAGAAATGATTTTCGCATACGGGGCTATCACCCGCTATGGCTCGCCTTTCCAGGCAAATTTTGCTAACCAAATCTTTTTTAAATCTTTCCCGAGATAAATCTCAACAAACCTATCTTACAACCCCCGCCGAAATTTCACTTGCGTGAAAATTCTGGCGGGTTTAGGCTGTTCCCTTTTCGCTCGCCGCTACTGGGGGAATGCATCAGTTTACTAGTTCGCTAATTATCTAGTTAAAAAATAACTAGAAGTGCCGTTTTGCGGCAAAAACTAACAAACTAAAAAACTGATCTTGTTTTCTTTTCCTCCAGGTACTGAAATGTTTTACTTCCCTGGGTGCGCTCCTGCTCAAATTTTTAAACTCTTGACAAATTTTGAAAATTAAAAAGTCCAAAAATTTGAGCAGGTATCCCGATTTTATCGGGATGAGTTTCCTCATTCGGACATCCCCGGATCAAAGGTTGCTAGACACCTCCCCGAGGCTTATCGCAGTCACGCCACGTCCTTCATCGCCATTTCAAGCCAAGGCATCCACCATACGCCCTTATTTATGTCTTGTCCCGGTGTTTTGACATTTTATTTTTTCCTGCTCATATTCAATTTTTAAGCTTCTATCTGTTGTCAGCCAATGATTGCGCCCGTACAGGCCCAATCATTGGATAACAACGAAAAAACCGCCTTTTGAAGGCGGCTCCAAAAAGAGCAAAAAACGTTAATAAGCTATAAGCCGCCGCCTTCTTGAAATGATTGAATTAAATTGGTTTGCATATTTTTTATACTTTTAATTGTATTACTTCGTCTTAATTGTTGTCAAGAGCGTCTGTGTATAAGCTGTTCAAAAATAAAAAGCCCTGTCCGCCAGTTGGCAGAGGGGCTTTTTATTTTTGAAAATTTGCTGTTTATTATCTTTCGACAAGCTCAGAATTGCGAAATATCACTATCCTGTCTTACCCTATATCTTCGCGCAATCGTTCCAGAAATCTGGCAGCGGCATCCTTGCCGCCAAGGCCAAAAGCCAAACCGACAGCCAAAGCCAGAGCAGCCACCAAACCGGTGAAAAACGTCTGAATCAACGGGCCGGCAATACCAAGCTGGAAGAGCGCGGCCAAAATCGCAAAAATCCAGATAGCCCATTTGGTAACGCCTCCCAAAAACCCGGCTGACGGCAGACCGGCCGCTTTTGTCGCTCCAATAACAACTTTTTTCATAACATCAGCTATAACCGCCGCGGCAACCAAGACAATCGCGGCAACAATTACATTCGGCAAATAAACCAAAACAATGTCCGATAAAAAGACATTTATCTGCGAGAGTCCGAGCACATCCACCGCGGCAACCAGAAAGACAAGAATGAAAAACCATTTGACCAGCGCTCCGACAAAAGCGCCCGAATTCAGGCGCATGCCGGCGCGAGCCAGCGGTTCTTCAACTCCCAAACCCTGCAAAGCCCGGTCAATTTTCAAAGCTCTGAAAATTTGAGCAACGACTTTGTCAAGAGCCACCGCAATGATCCAGCCGATAATAAAAATAACCAGAGCAACGACTAATTGCGGCACAAAATTGGCCACTCCGGTCCAAAGCTGCTGAAATGAATAAACCAAAACATCTCCCCAAGTTTGTAACAACATATATTGTTTGTTTTTTTAAAAAGGCTAAAGCCTTAAAATATTAGAACTAATAAAATTTGGCTTTAAAAACTTATTAAAAATAAAGCTCGACCTTTTTATGAGCCTTTAAAGCCTGATTTTACTCAACTTCCGCTATTATCATAAGCAGAATATTTCAATTATATCATATTTTAGCTTAAAACTCACCGGTCTTGGCGGGGCTGTGGATAAGTGGTGCTCTATTGTTTGAAAATGCGCGAACCTTTTTTGAGCGGGAAATCAACGACATTTCCTAAA
>JBBUEJ010000044.1:0-1795 GCA_038056955.1 Patescibacteria group bacterium | reverse complement strand
GGTCGCACAGATATATTATCTTTCCGCCATCAATCGAGTTTCTCGCCAATCTATCAGACTTTCTATGTTAGATTTTGTAGGTCGCATTTTCTTGGTCGTGGTTCATGGCATCCTGCTCTCCATTTGGAGTAGCCTCGGTCAGACTACCCGGCTAAGAACATGAGACATTACATATCTTTGGTTTAATAGAAAGTTGCCTCCCTTACCAGTTTAAATGAACTGGTGAGGGGTGGCTTACGATAAAGGAATACTAGGATATGTAATATCTCGGGTCGATGGCGATTTAATAATTAATTAATTAAAATTATGAACACATTAAATGAAAACTCAATCGTGGTCGGTGTCGATGTGCATAAATATTCACATACCGCAGTGGCCATGAACGCATGGGGAGAAGAAAAAGGCAAGATTGATTTCTCTAATAATAATTTAGAGACATACATAGAGTGGCTGGAACAAATGGGACTTAAGGAAAACATCATTGTTGGACTAGAAGATGTGAACAGTTACGGCATCCACCTGGTGGAGGATTTAAGGAAGAAAAACTACCATATACGATACGTTCCCGCTATCCTGACGGAGCGGGAACGTAAGTCGTCCACCAAACGTCACAAAAGCGACACGGTTGACGCCAAGCGAGTAGGTAAAGTCATTCTCACAAAGTATGAAGACACCCTACCCGCTAAAGAAAGTATAGCAAACACCAGAGAATTGGAAACTGCGAAATCGCTGGATCTCCTACTAATGGAACGTCGTGATCTCACTCGTAATAAAACTATCGTCAAGAATCAATTGCATTGCTTGATACACCAATATTACACCGAGAGCTATCGAGAGCATTGTCCGAGGTCATTTAGTAAGAAAGCGATTAAATGGTTTCTTGCTGATTTGAAGGATAACAAGACGATACTGGCAACTAGTATTTTGAGACGACTGACTAGGCTAATTTTTGTGGAAGAACAAATATATGCAATATCAAAAGAGATAGATGTCATCGGTCAAACTTCCAAAGAAGCTCTGACTCTCACAACAATCCATGGCTGTGGGATGGTCACGGCTTGTTCCATCATGGCTGAAGTCATCACCATCAAACGATTTAAGAACAAGCATCACTTTAGTATGTATGCCGGCATTGCTCCCACTCCGCACTCAAGTGGCAGAAAGAACAAAATGCACACCAATCCGTTCGGCAACAGGCAGCTCAATAGGGCCATACATGTCATCGCGCTATCGCAAATCGCTATCAAGGGTGATCCGACGGGTGAAGAGTATTACCAAAAGAAGTTGAAAGAAGGCAAGACCAAACTCTGGGCGCTTAGATGTCTAAAACATCAACTGGCTAAAGTGATTTTCCAGAAATTGAGATATTGTTAAAAAGAAAAAAAGTTTCAGGAATTCTTTGAAAAATTAAAAGGAATTTTTTCGCATGCCTTAAAATGCAAACATGGTTATTCACAGATTGAGGTATTAACATAAAGGATGCCAAGCTAAAATTCCGGATGCTTCACCTTTTTCAATACGCAAAAGCATTTCGTTAAATACTGGCCGACCCGGAGCTTTAGCGGTTTGTTTTTCCACGAAAATATCAACGACATCAATCTGTTCTTTCAACGCTAAACTTTTTAACTCGGCCAGTTGATCCGAAATGCTTCTAACTTGCCGATCTTCAGTGTCGGTGCTTTTGCGTGTATATATGAAAAATTTTCTGGTGTGATTCATATTATTTGTATTGGCAAACGATGAGCCACGCGGAGCGTGGAAAATCTTGGCGGGGATTGGGTTTGGCGGGAATTCA
>JBBUEJ010000043.1:0-31244 GCA_038056955.1 Patescibacteria group bacterium | reverse complement strand
ATTCAATTGGTTCATAAATATAATGATATTATTTCATTAGAAAATTTGTGTTTGGCCTGGCAGGAGTTTATTATTGGCAAAAAGAAAAAAATTGATGTGCAAATTTTTGCGCGCAACTTAATGGATAATATTGTAGAACTGCATACGGATTTAGTCAATCGCGCCTATAGTCATGGTGGCTATGAAAGTTTTTATATAAACGACCCAAAGCGTCGGCATATCCACAAAGCGAGCGTGCGGGATAGATTGTTGCATCATGCGGTATACAGAATTTTGTATCCATTTTTTGACAATACTTTTATTGCTGATTCATATTCCTGCCGAAACGATAAGGGCACGCACAAAGCCATCAACCGTTTTCGTGCATTGGCTAATCAAGTTAGTAAAAACCATGCCCGCACTTGCTGGGTTTTAAAATGTGATATTCGCAAATTTTTTGCCAGCATTGATCACCAAACACTACTGTTGATTTTGCGATCGTATATTTCAGATCAAGATATAATCTGGCTTTTACAAAATATTATTGAGAGTTTTGAGACCATGCCTGTCGCAAGCAACGGCAACCACCCCTACCCCTCCTTGGAAAGGAGGGGATACGGCCTGCCACTGGGCAATCTTACCTCGCAGTTATTTGCCAATGTATATATGAACCGCTTTGATCAATGGGTAAAACACAAACTAAAAGCAAAACATTACGCGCGCTATGCCGATGATTTTATTTTTTTATCTGCTGATAAAAGTTTGTTGGAAAAGTTTATCCCTCAAATACAAGAATTTTTACAAACAAACCTTAAACTTTTCTTGCATCCCAATAAGTTATTTTTGAACACCGTAGCTTCTGGTGTTGATTTTTTAGGTTGGGTGAATTTTCCCGCCCATCGGATTTTAAGAGCCACCACCAAAGGTAGAATGTTTGCGCGCATAAAAGACCATCCAACCAAAGAAACTTTACAATCTTATTTGGGGTTGCTTGGTCATGGAAATGCTAAGAAAAATACCAATGAGTTGTTGGAGGAGTGGTGGTTATGGAAGGAGTAAGTAATTTAAACTTTTCCGCCCAGAATCTTTTTAATTTTCCCCACCACTTCCAGTTCAACTTCTTTAATTGTTTTGTTAACCATAGTAAATGAGGCGGTTTTTTTGTTTCCTTCCGGCTGGAAAGACTGTAAAAGCATTTTGGCGTCGCGATGTTTGTCTACGGAAAGAAAGCCATGCACTTTGTTTTCTCCGCGGGTGTTTTCGTACAACAATAAAATTAGTTTTGCTTCCGGAGAGTTGTTTACTAGCTCATCTATTAATTCCTTTAACTCGTCTTCGGTGGCTCCGGCGCGGGCAAAATCTTCTCGGGTAATGGTGGTCCACACCAGCCCCAGGTTTGGGTCGCTTTCCATATGGGTTAAAGCTTCCCCCCAAATCCTCAAAGATGAAATTGATTTTGTTCTGTAAAGATGTTTAACAACTTTTTCTCTGTCCGCGCCCAGATTCATCAGTTGGCTGGCGATGTTAAGAGTGTGAGGTGTAACATTAGTAGTTTTAAAACTTTGCGTTTGGCTGATCATGCCTGTCAGTAGAGCGGTGGCGATATCCGCGTCAATATACGATTGCGCCAATTGCGCCAGGGTTTTATAAATAGTTTCGGAAATGGAAGTGGCAGTAAGTTCCACAAAATTAACCTGTCCGAAATGTTCGTTGCCCGGATGATTGTCAAAATTGATTATGGGAACTTTGTAAAACAGGTCCGTATTATTGAAAAATATTTTTCCCAATGATTCCAAATCTTGGGCGTTTATGGTAATGATTAAGTCGTATTTCATGCCTGATTGCGCGGTGCGCAGATCGTTTTTGGTAATAATTCCTTGTTTGGGAGTTAAATAAATGGACAGCCAGTTATCTTTAATATCGTAGCTTAAGGTATCAATTTTTATATTGGTCACATCTATCTTCACGATAAATTTTTGCAAATGAGATATCTGCGGCTGGATTTCTTCCGCGCCAACCATAAACTTTAAATTTTTCGGTAAAACAAAATTATCGGCAATAATATCAACTTGTTTATGTTGTTTTTCCAGCCATTTTTTCCAGGCCACGGCTCCGCAGACAGAATCTGTATTCTGGACGGAATTTAAAACCAGCAAGATATGCCGGCTCTTTTCTAGGAGTTGGCGGAATTGTTGAGTTTCATTAAGGGACATTTTGTCTAAAATTAGGTTAATTCTCAGAACAGTTCATCTTATCAGTAATATTGAGTACTGTCAACTGTTGATAGCCGGCTATCCAATTTGATTTATTTGCTTAACTTTACTATAATATTTGGGTATATGCGCGAACTGTCCAAGGCCTACGAGCCGAAAAATTACGAAGATGAGATTTATAAAAAATGGGAAGAATCAGGGTTATTTAACCCTGATGTTTGCGTTGCCAAAGGCGTAACCAAGAAGAATGCGGAGCCATTTTCTATTGTTTTACCCCCGCCAAATGTGACCGGTAATTTACATATGGGCCATGCGGTCATGCTCGCCATAGAAGATGTAATGGTTCGTTACCACCGCATGAAAGGCGATCGTACTTTGTGGGTTCCCGGTACCGACCACGCGGCCATTGCCACGCAAGCAAAGGTGGAAAAATTATTGATGGAAAAAGAAGGCAAGACCAAGTATGATTTGGGCAGGGATGAATTTTTAAAACGGGTAGAGAAATTTGCTAAAGAGAGCCAGGATACCATTATAAATCAGTGTAAAAAAATAGGCGCATCTTTGGATTGGAAAAGAATAGCGTATACATTGGATCCTGAAAGAAATTTGGCGGTACGCACCGTGTTTAAAAAAATGTATGAAGACGGTTTAATCTATAGAGGCTATCGGGTCATCAATTGGTCGGTGAAAGGGCAATCCACAGTTAGTGATGATGAATTAGTGCACGTAGAACGTCCCGGTAAATTATATTATTTTAAATATAGTAAAGATTTTCCGATTACTATTGCCACGACTAGACCGGAAACCAAGTTGGGTGATACCGCCGTGGCCGTAAATCCAAAAGATAAACGCTATAAAAAATATATTGGTAAGAAATTTGAAATAGACATAGGTGCGGCTGGTTTTATTCAGATAACAATTATATCAGATGAAAGCGTAGATCCGGAATTTGGTACCGGCGCTTTGGGGGTAACGCCAGCGCATAGCGCTGTGGATTTTGGGATGTACCAAAAACAAAAGGCGGCCGGTAATGATATTGGTCTTATTCAAGTAATTGGTGAAGATGGAAAAATGACAGCTGCGGCTGGAAAATACGCCGGAATGTCGGTGTTGGAAGCGCGAGAAAAATTTGTAGAGTATTTAAGGAAAAATAATTTACTGGAAAAAGAAGAAGATATCGTGCAAAACGTCGGTACTTCTGATCGCTTTGGCGATGTAATTGAGCCGCTGCCAAAACTACAATGGTTTGTTGGGGTGGAAGTATCGTTTGAGATAGGAGAAAATAAATTGGGAATAAAAAAAGGCGCCAAAGTTACGCTTAAACAATTAATGCAAACCGTAGTAAAGAAAAAACAAATAGCCATAATCCCCGATCATTTTGAAAAAACATATTTTCACTGGATAGATAATCTGCGTGATTGGTGTATCAGTCGCCAGATTTGGTTTGGGCATCAAGTCCCAGTTTGGTATAAAGACGAAAAGATTTGGGTAGATGTAGAAGCGCCAGATGAAGACGGTTGGACTCAGGATCCAGATACTTTGGATACCTGGTTTTCTTCCGGGCTTTGGACTTTTTCTACGTTGGGATACCCAAATTTTAAGGCCAAAGATCTAAAAAATTATCACCCCACAAGTGTAATGGAAACCGGCTATGATATTTTATTTTTTTGGGTGGCCAGAATGATACTTATGACCACCTATGTTTTAGGAGATATTCCTTTTAAAACCGTTTACCTGCACGGTTTGGTGCGCGACGAACAGGGCAGAAAAATGAGCAAATCGCTGGGAAATGTTATTGATCCATTGGACATGATTGCCAAATATGGTACCGATGCCACACGCTTATCTTTGCTGGCAGGCAATACTCCGGGCAATGACATGAAATTATCCGAAGAAAAAATCGCTGGCTTTAGAAATTTCACCAACAAGCTGTGGAACATTTCCCGGTTTATGTTGATGAATATTGATGAGCCGAAGATTGATGTGAATATTCCTAAATTAAAAACCATGACAGATTGGTGGGTATTGGGTCGTTTACATTCAATTATAAAAGAAGTATCAAAAAATATTGAAAATTTTAATTTTTCGATGGCGGGGGAACAGCTCCGTGATTTTACTTGGGGCGATTTGGCAGACTTTTATCTTGAATCCGCAAAGGCAGAAGGTGATAAATCAGAAATATTAAATTATATTTTAAATACGATTTTGAAACTTTGGCATCCCTATATGCCATTTGTGACAGAAACGATTTGGGAAGAAGTGTATGGTAAAGAAAGTATGTTGATGATTGAAAAATTTCCTGTTTCAGACCATCAGATTATTATAAAAGCTATTACTAATGGTAGTGAAGTTGATGGTGTCATAAGGCCATTAGTATTTAGTATAAATCATGCAAAAGCAAATAAGGGGATTGACCAAGTAAAAAAGATTAACATTCTTATCAGCGCTGGAAAAAATGAAAACTTTTTAAAAAAAAACATAGCCGTGATTAAGTGGTTGGCAAGATTGGAAAAATTGGAAATTGTTCAAAAAGCAGAAAAACCAGACAACTCTCTTGTTGTGGTAGAGCCGTGGGGGGAAGTGTTTATAGATTTTATCGGCGCGGTAGACACGGTTAAGGAAAAAACTAGACTGGAAAAAGAGATTGGAGAAATTAAGAAATATACAAGAAATTTAGAAATTAAACTGGCCAATAAAGAATTTGTCAAGAACGCGCCTAAAGAAATTATAAAGAAAGAACAGGATAAATTAAGCGACGCGCAAGATAAATTAAATAAATTAAAAGAACAATTAAAAAATATATGAAAATTAATACCGACCAGCAAAAAATAGAGGAATTATTAACCAGAGGAGTAGAGAATATTTATCCTAAAAAGGAATTTTTGGAAGCGCAATTGAAATCAGGGAAACAACTGACTCTCTACACCGGTTACGACCCAACTGCGCCGACTTTGCATATTGGTCATGGAATCACCATGCTTAAACTTCGTCAGTTTCAGGATTTGGGTCACAAAGTAATTATGCTTATCGGTGATTTTACCGGTATGATTGGCGACCCAACAGATAAGATTTCGGCTAGACAAAAATTAACCCGCAAACAAGTTTTAGAAAATTGCAAAAATTATCAGAAGCAGGCCGCAAGCATTCTTAATTTTAAAGGTGCAAATAAAGTTGAAGTAAAATACAACAGCAAATGGCTGGCAAAAATGCATATGGGGGACATGTTGGAATTATCATCTAACATCACAATTGATCAATTGCTTGAGCGTGACATGTTCGAAAAACGGCGAGCGGAGGAAAAACCAATTTATCTTCACGAATTTTTGTATCCGCTTATGCAAGGCTACGACAGCGTAGCTATGGATGTGGATGGAGAAGTGGGTGGAAACGATCAAACATTTAACATGTTGGTTGGTCGGGACTTACAAAAAATTTATAATAACAAAGAAAAATTTGTTTTGACTACAAAATTATTGGTTGATGCCAGCGGTAAAAAAATGGGCAAGACCGAAGGTAATATGGTGGCCTTTTCGGATTCACCAGAAGATATGTTTGGCAAAGTGATGAGTTGGTCTGATGATATGATAAAAAATGGCTTTGAATTGTGCGCGCGCGCTGCCGTGCCGTCGGACGATGAAATTAAAAGGGAGCCGATGAAATATAAGTTGGCGCTGGCGACGGAAATAACCAAAACTTTTTTGGGAGAAAAAGCGGCGCAAGTAGCTCGGAATTATTTTGTTCATACCTTCAGTAAAAAAGAAACACCGGATGAAATTGCCGAATTAAAACCAAGCGCCATGGATATAATTACCGTTTTGGTAGAATCAAAAATTTGCAAAAGCACATCCGAAGCGCGCCAGGTAATTGCGCAAGGCGGTGTAAAAATAAACGATAAAAAAGTGGAATCAATTGACGAGCAAGTTAAATCCGGAGATGTGGTGCAAAAAGGGAGCAGATTTTTTGTGAAGATAAAGTAAGTATGCAGGAAGTCAAAAAAGAAATTAAAAACCTTCTGGCTGTTGCAGGCGTAAAAGGCCAAATAGAATTAACAACCCCTCCCAATCCGGAGATGGGGGATATTGCCTTTGCCTGCTTTAATGTTGCCAAAGAATGGAAGATAAATCCAAAAGAGGCGGCCGATAAGATAAAAGAAAAAATACAAACTAAGAAATCAAAGCTGGTAAAAAGAACAGAAGCGGTAGGGCCGTATGTAAATTTTTATTTAAACGCCGTGGAGATGGCAGAATTCGTGTTAAGGCAGATAGATAAACAAAAAGATAAATATGGCGACAATAAATCCGGCAAAGGCAAAAAAGTTTTAATTGAATATCCATCCAACAACACGCACAAAGAATTTCATATCGGCCATTTCCGCAATGTCGCTATTGGTAATACGCTGGTTCGGCTTTACGAAAAAAATGGTTATAAAGTTTATCCGGTAAATTATTTGAATGATTTTGGCAATCATGTGGTCAAATGCTTGTGGGGTCTGTTAAAATTTCATAAAAATGAAAAACCTCCGGCCAATAAACAAAAATGGCTGGGAGACATTTATGCCGAAGCCAGCCAGCAGGTTAGAGACAATCCGGAGTTTGGCAAAGAAGTAGCCGAGATTCAGAAAAAATTAGAAGAACATGACCCTGAATTATGGCCTTTGTTTATGGAAACCCGAGAGTGGAGCATAGAAAAATTTGAAAAAATATTTAAACAATTAGGTGTGCGGCACTCAGCCGTGTTTTATGAAAAAGATTTAAAGGGTAGAGGTCAAAAAATGACGGATGATCTTTTGTTAAAAGGCGTGGCTGAAATTGGCGAGGGTGGAGCTGTGATTGTGAATTTAAACAAATATAATCTTGATGTCGCCATGTTGCGGAAATCAAATGGCGCCGGCTTGTATTTGACCAGCGACTTGCCTTTGGCAGTGGCCAAATTTAAAAAATTTAACGCGGATGAAAGCATCGTGGTAACCGGTACTGAACAAAATTTTTATTTTAAGCAACTTTATAAAATTTTAGAAATAATCGGTTTCAAAAATAAACTGACGCATATTGGTTATGGCTTAGTAAATCTTAAAGAAGGAAAAATGTCCTCCCGGCTGGGCAATGTAATTTTATATGAAGATTTGCATGATGAAGTTTATGAAAAATTAAAAATGGAATCAGCGCAAAGACATACAGACTGGAGTGAGAAGAAAATAAACGAAACCGCGCATATTCTTACTATGGCCGCTTTAAAATTTGATATGTTAAAACATGAAGCGGCAAAAAATATTACTTTTGACACCAAAGAGGCCACGGCCTTTGACGGGTTTACCGGGCCTTATATTTTATATGTAGTGGCGAGAATAAACAGCATTCTCGCCAAGTCTAAAGTTAAAAGTCAAAAGTCTAAAGTCAAATACAATTTATTGGACAAACCGGAGGAAAAACAATTATTATTATTCTTAGCCCAATACGAAGAAATAGTATCCGAAGCTCTGCGAGATTATAATCCGTCAACGATTACCCGCTACTGTTTTGATTTGGCCCAGCAATTCAATAATTTTTATAATAAACATAGTGTATTAAACGCCGAAAATAATAATTTGATTGCGGCCAGAGTGCAATTGTGCGGAGCTGTAAAAAATGTTTTAGAAAACGCTTTAAATTTACTTACTATTGATTCAATGGAAGAGATGTAGTATTGTCACCCGGGGAAGAGAGGATTATGAAAATTCAAAAAAAGCGTCCCAGATGGAAGATTTGGCTCTGGAACAAGAGTCGGCAGATCGCGCTCGTCGTGTTGGAGTTCTTGTGGAAGCGGGTAATCCGTTTCTTTTACAAACCGGATTTCATTTTCTTGGTCTACGGTCAAGAACGCCACAAGCGAGCTTGCTGGTCCGAAAGAACAGAGCGTCGCAGAGGTTTGCTGGGGCTGATTGGATTTATCAGTTACCGCAAGAACGGAAAGAAATTGCGCGGCCTGATTTTGGCCTCTACCAAAAGCATGGAAGAGTTTAACGCTTCCGCCACGCTCGCAGTCACAGTGACCGATGAAGTGCGGCGACGTTTTCCTCAAGTTGGAGCGATTGCTTTGGCTGGCCAAATGCCTGGATGGTTGGCGCGTAGTTCTGGGGTCCTTCCGCAACAACCGTTTATTGGCGGCAGGCGCGGAACATGTTTTGTGGTTCGGCAAGCGGTTCGCGAGATTACTTCGGGAGTTAATTCGCCCACGCAGTTATGTGTGGCTGTGGCCGGAGGCGCTGGTCATACTGGTTCAGAAGTAGTTCGCGTACTGGCCGAGGATCATAGACGAGTTATCGCTTTTGATCCTCGTTTCAAAGATGAAGAAGCTGGTAATGTCGTATACACTAACAATCCTCGCTCTTTGGGGGAAGCAAATGTGGTGGTAGTGCTTACTGCCAAAGGAGACGATATTGAAGAGGTGGCGCGCCATCTTAATCTCGGCGCCATCGTGGCCGACGACACCCACCCTATGATGAGTAAACAGATTCGTAAATTGTTTATTGATCGGGGTGTGCCCGTGTTCAAAATTACAGTTGCAGACGGTTCGGTGTCTATGTTTCCACGCCTGCCTGATTTTAAGCGCGATGATGTTCCGGGTTGTTTATTGGAAGCATTGGTTGTAAAACTTGGCGGCTCTCAAGTTATAGAGAGTCAAGAAGCGTTCAATCGCGCGGCTGAAGAATTGGGTTTCAAAGCCCGGCTGGAGGTTCATCCCGATTATTCGTAATTTTTTCTTAAAAGCATTCAAAAAATTTTGAATGCTTTGTTTTTTAACAACAAAAGTATATAATACCTTATTATGTTTGAATTTGACTTCCGCAATATTATAGTCGCAGTTTCGCTTATTATTCACGCTGTTTTGTTGTGGCTATTGTATCGTTATGGCCGCAAAACTCCCGGGGGGAAGGCATATTCAGTGGCTATTTTGGCCATCGCCGGGTGGGTTTTGCCAATAGTTTTTTATCGCAGTCATCTTTTTGGAGAAGTGATATTGTGGGCGCGGCTTCTTTATGTCATGGCTTCGTTCACTTCCACAAGCTTTTTTTTGTTTACCTGCGTATTTCCAGATGACAAAAAAATTTCTCTCTGGATCCAGTTGGGGCTTCTGATAGAAAATATATTAATCGCGCTTCTTGTTTTTCATCCCACATTGATGATTAGAGGGGTAACTATTGTGGATAAAGGCGAAGATATAATTTTGTGGGGTCCTTTGTATGCGGTTTATTCTTCGCATATTAGTATATTTTTCTTGTTAGGTTTTGTTAATTTGTTTAAAAAAATGCGTCGTTCAGCGGGAGCGGCGCGCAGTCAAATTTTGTCTATTCTTATCGGGTATTTTTTTGCCGCCAATTTGGCTATGACCACTAATCTTATTTTGCCGTGGTTCGGATATTTTGAACTAAATTGGCTAGGTCAGTTTTTTTCAACCATTGTAGCGGTCTTTACCACCTACGCCATTCTCAAGCACAAGTTGCTGGACATTAAAGTTATTGCTACCGAAGGTTTTATTCTAATTTTAAATTTTTTCTTAATTTTACAGCTTATTCTGTCTGATTCATACAAACAGTTTATGATAAACATCTTTGTGGTAGTAGCGGTATTGGCGGTTTCATATTTGTTGATTCGAAGCGTTCATAATGAAGTAAAACGGCGCGAAGAAATTACTAAATTAGCCCAGTCCCTTGAAGAGGCCAATATTCGTTTGCGAGAAGTGGATAAACAAAAAACCGAGTTTATCTCTATCGCCTCGCATCAATTGCGCACCCCCCTGTCGATTTTTAAAGGGTACATAGAACTTATTAAAGATGGTGGTTATGGCAAAGTAGATAAAGCGGTGGTGGGGGTTTTAAATAAAATGGATATTAACAACGAGCATCTGGTAAAGTTGGTAGACGAATTTTTGGATATCACCCGCATCGAACAAGGGCGGGCTAAGTATGAGTTTACTATGGTTAATATCTGCGATTTAATAGATAGCGCGATGAATGATCTTAAGATAAAAGCTGAGCAGAAAAAAATGAAAATTAAATGGGCGTGTCCAAAAAGAATAGTCAATGTTTATTGCGATCAAGAAAAAATTCATCATGTAATATTTAATTTTATAGATAACGCTGTAAAATATAGCGACAAAGGAATTGTCAAAGTAATGTTTGATAAAGAAGATAATGGCGTGGCAGTGCGCGTTGCCGATCAAGGCATCGGATTTGCCAAGCAAGATGAGGTTAATTTTTATCAGAAATTTTATCGCGGAGATAATGTAAAGGTTGTCGCTGTCACCGGCACGGGGCTGGGCTTATATGTTTGTCGCAAATTTATTGAAGCGCACAATGGGCGTGTTTGGGCGCGTAGCGATGGCTTGGGCAAGGGAAGCGAGTTTGGTTTTTGGATTCCATTCAGTCCCAAAAGGACTCCATCAGTACACGTGGCGCCATTAGCGCCGTAATTGGTTTTTTTAAAAAAAGGGTGTATAATATAAATATCAATTTCATTCACTCGCCTCGCTAAGCGGGGTCTAAGTTATCTCTAATATGATTTTCCAAAGGCCTGTTCCAAAAATTGCCGAAGAAAATAACGAACCGGAAGTGAGCGAACGTTCACACCAACACGTTCAGGATGAAGTAGAAACCGTAGTCGGTCCTTCCGTGAACGTGGAGGGTGATTTTGCTTCCGAAGGAAATATTGTGGTAAAAGGAACGGTTTCGGGAAGCGTTTTTACCAGCAAGCATTTAACCGTGGAAATGGGCGCAAAAATTTTTGCCAATGTGCGGGCGGGTAGCGCCACTATCGCCGGTGAAGTGAGAGGAAGCATGAAAATAAAAGAATCTTTGGAATTAGTTTCCACCTCCAGAGTTGTCGGTGACATAGATGTTAAGAATTTAAAAATTGAATCAGGCGCCCTAATATATGGCAAAATCACCATGCCGGGCATAGAAGTCGGCGAAAAATCCGTAAAAACAAAAACTTTTAGAAAGGCCGAGGATGCCGCGCCGCAATTTGCCGGTTAGTTAGAAATTAGAAATTTGGGTATTTTCTTGGTATGTATGTTTATATCTACGACAATTTTTTACGTCAAAAAAACTTTCTTTCCACCATCCATTCAATGGAAGTCATCCTCACTGATTATGGCATAGCCGGTAAAATTTTACGTTTACAAAATTATACCGACTCCAAAGCCGTCATTGAAGACGAAATTAAACGTGGCGCCAAAACGATTGTTATCGTGGGCAACGACGCCACTTTTGGCCAAATACTTTCCCGTAGCGCTACTTGTGACTGCGCATTTGGTTTTTTGCCGGTTGGTCCCAACAACACCATTGCCGAAGTTTTAGGTATTCCGGTGGGCGTGCCCGCGTGCACGGTTTTGTCGCGCCGCCGTAAAGAATTTTTGGATGTAGGCTGGATGAACAATCGCTATTTTGTTTCTCAATTACGCGTCATGCCGGCAAAGTTGGAAGTTATTTACGATGAAAGATTTAAGGTAACAGCCGTCGATAAAATGGAAGTTATAGTTTGCAATCTCCAGCCATTTTTTTGGAAAAGAGATAAAAAAGACAGAGAACAGCGCGTGGTGCATCCGCAAGACGGGAAATTGGAAGCCTTTATCCGCCCATTGACAAAGAGCGGCTGGTGGGGTTATAACTATGAAGAACCGAGTATTTTTCCGTTTGAAGAAATGATTATTACCGGCAAGGAGCCGTTTGCCGTAGAGGCGGACGGTAAGTTATCCAAAGAAATAAAAGTAAAAATTAAATTAGCGCACAGTAAGGTGGAAATGATCGTGGGCAGAGATCGGAAGTTTTGATTGACGCGCGGGTGGCGTAACGGTAGCCGCACAGCCTTGAGGTGGCTGCGCTCGCAAGGGCATGGAGGTTCAAATCCTCTCCCGCGCACCAAAAAACCAAGCTCCATTGCTGGAGCTTGTACCTCTAATTACGATAAAAATTTAAAGAGCTTCGCCGCGGATTTATCTTCTTTGGGGGTTACCCCCCATCCTCGGTCGATTACGTCGCCATCTTCATCTTTACCAGCTACGCGCACCTTAATTTTTTCAATTTCATTTTTGTCGGTGCCTTCTCCCGCCTTCTTTGTTTCTTTTTCCACCGCCTTAAATTGTTTTTCTTGGCCGCCCGGCTTGTTTTCCTCAACAGCTTGTTTTACTTTTTCTTCCAACTTTTTTTGCACTTTTTTAGCCGCCTCTTTATGTTCCGGATTTTTGCTATCTTTTGGAGTAACATTGACATAAACCTCCGGATCTTTCAGCGGTTTTGCCGGCTCTCTTTTCTCTGGTTTTTTGTCGTCGCTCATCTTGAGCTCCTTTTTCGTTTGTTGGGTGGAGGATATTACAAATATATCAAATAAGTTCGTGTTTCGTCAATAAATGCGATCACCTGCTTCACTTGACAGTAAGGAGAAGAGTACCCTAAAATACATTTACACCTTTTACGAAGGAGGTAGAGAGATGTTGCAACATCGGTTTACGTTTGGTGTTATTTTGGCCCATATCCTCTTTATTGCCTGTGGACCGAGTCGTCCCCAAGAGGATGATGAGGAAGACATTGACTGCGCGATGTTGTACAATTGCGGGGGCATTTGCGTCTCCTTGGCTACCGATCCCGCGAACTGTGGATCTTGCGGCTATGTTTGTGGTGAGGGCACGAACGATTGTGTCGATTTCAGGTGCCTTTGCCGTAGCAATGATGGCAATACTGTTTCGGCGGATGCCTGCAAAAAGCCGGCTGTCTGCGACAACGGAACCGGCTTGTGTTTGACGCCGGACCCATTCGGCGAATCTTGTAACGAAATTGAAGAAATTTTGTGTGATGATTCACGGAAGGTCTGCGTTGACGGGTATTGCACAGCGCCCGACTGTGACCATCCCGAGATTTGTGATCTTTTGGACAATAACTGTGATGGTCTGACCGACGAACTGCCGGACGGCGGAAATCTCATTGAAAACTGCTATTCCGGTCCGCCGGCAACAGCCGACATCGGCATTTGTAGCGTTGGTTTAAAGACTTGCGTTGCTGGTAGCTGGACGCTCTGTCAAGGCGAGCAGGGGCCGGTGGCGGAAAATGGCCTCCTAAACTGTGACGGGCTGGACAACGACTGCGACACCTGCGCCGACAACACCTGGGCACACGGGATGTGCGTTCCGAAAATAATATCTATGACCGCCGACATCGTCTTCATCATCGACCGTTCTGGCTCAATGTGGGAAAGGATTGCCGCCATTAAGGATGCCGTCCAGAGCTGGACGATGTATATCGGCGCGAATCCAAATATCCTATTCGGCCTCGTTGACCCGACTGACAGTTCCGACCCCGACGGTGTCTCGGTCGACCAGTCGCTCACTGACTACCTGATGTTCAACGCCGTCGTTGCCGGACTGGACACCAACGGATCGGGCATCGAGCCATTGCATTACGCAGTCCATCTCGTCGCCAATGGTTCGTTCGATGTCGAGCTCGGGTTACGTTCCGATGCGCTTCGGTTCATCATCGTCATCGGTGACGAATCGACAGTTTTATTCTACAGTTACAATGCCGTCAGTGGAGTGGATGAGGCGCTGGTTTGCAGTGAAGTGGCCGCCAGTGGCACCATCCTCGCCGTGATGACCCATTCGATATACTTTAATGAGTGGGATGCCTGTACCTCCGCGACGAGCATGCCGCCAACGGCCCTGCCCCTCTCGAGCGACCTGGCGACGATGTCGGCCAACCTGAATCTAATCATCGATTCGCCCTGTTTCTAACCATGAAGATTCTTTAATTTGTATTAAATTTTTAGGCCTGCCGGTAGGCAGGCTTCTCTTTTTTTATAAAAAATGGTAAAATTTAAGAGTAATTTAAATGAGTTTATCCCGACTGTGTGTCGGGATGATTTCTTTGACGAAATCATATGCGCTATATCATCGGCATCATAATGGTTCTAGTGGGTGTATTTTTAATTCTCAAAACCGAATGGTTTATTCAAAATTTTGGCACCAATGCTTGGGCTGAAGAACATTTGGGAAGCAATGGCGGTACCCGTTTAATGTATAAACTGATCGGCATTGTTTTTATATTTTTTGGATTTTTGGCAATAACTAACATGATAGAGGGATTTTTAGTTGGAACCGTTGGAAAAATTTTCGTCCGGTAATTAGAAATTAGAAATTTTTTAGTTTATGTCGCATGCCGGCACCGCTTTAATTGATCCGTATAAGATATTTGAAAAGATATCCCTATCCGCAGGAAAAAGGGTGGCCGATTTGGGTTGCGGTCGCACCGGGCATTTTGTTTTTCCGGCTGTTAAAATAGTGGGCGACAAGGGCATCGTCTATGCCGTAGATGTGGTAAAAAATATTTTGGAAAGCATCAAAAGCATGGCCCGGAGCGAAGGCTACGATAACATCCAAACAGTTTGGTCAGATATTGAATTGCCCGGCAGAACTCCCATACCGGACAACTCTCTTGACGCTTGCTTTTATGTTAATGTATTATTTCAATTAAAGAACAAAGTCGGCGCCATCAAAGAAGCGACGCGCATGTTAAAAAAAGGCGGCTATCTGGTGGTAGTTGATTGGGCGAAAAAACTGGGAATGTTGGGCCCGGTCGAGGGGTCGATGTTAAGTCCGGATGAATTGATGCGCCTAGCCGCGCAGGATAATTTAAAATTTGTGGATAAAGTTGATGTCGGAGAATATCATTATTCGTTAATTTTTGAAAAGGTTTAATTGTTATGTATATACAAAATTTGTTTTACTTAGATTATTGGTTTTCTCAACCCTTCACCGCGCGCGGCCCGGTTCTTTGGTTGCTAATCGGCGGGTTTTTATTATTTATAGTCGCGGGTTTGATTTTTAAAATTTTATCTCAATATCAAAGTGGTAAATCCAGCAGATTAATCTTAAAGAGAGCCGGTAGCTTGGGCATTACCATGGGTTTTTTAGGATTGCTTTGGATGTTTTTTCGTCAGGAAAGAATTGTTTTTTTAGCCTGGCGGTTTTGGCTGTTGCTGTGGCTGGCAGTGGTGGTGTTTGGGGTCTATCGTTTGGCGCGCTACACTTTAAAAAGAATTCCCGAAATTAAAGCCGAAGAAGCCAGACGCGCCAATGTGGAAAAATATTTGCCAAAAAGAAATTAAGCTATGTCCAGGCGTAATAAAGACTTGGGTGATTGGGGAGAAAACGAAGCGTGCAAGTTTTTAGAGCGGCACGGGTTTAAAGTCATTGAACGCAATTACCATACGACTCTGGGTGAAATAGACGTCATCGCCGCCAAAGGCGATGATTATTATTTTATTGAAGTGAAAACCAGAACCGGCAGTGATTTCGCCCATGATGACGCTATTTCATATTTTCAAAAAAGAAAACTGGCAAAAGCCATCCGGGCCTATTGTTACAGCAGAAATATCACAAACAAATCATTAATTACCGCTGGACTAATTGTGGAATTAAAAAGAGCGGAAGGTAAAGTCAGTTTTCGTTTTTGCGTGATGTGCTAGCTGTGTTAAATTTGGTAGTGAGATGTTGACTTTTTAAGCATTTTGTACTATCATTACCCCAAATCAATTGTTGTCTTACAAATCTTAAATCATAAATCTTAAATTATATGTCCCATCCTTCCAAAGAAACAACTTTTGTCATGATCAAACCAGATGGCGTTCAGCGCGCTTTAGTCGGCGAGATTATTAAACGCGTTGAGCGCGTTGGTTTAAAAATCGTTGGTTTAAAAATGGTTCTTCCCACCGAAGAACAATGCTGGACCCATTACAATAAAGACGAGGCTTGGTTTGCCCAAAAGGGTGAACGAACCGTTGCCGATCGCCAGGCCGCGGGTTTACCGGCAGACAAACCGGCCGTGGAATACGGGAAAGATATCGTGCGCGCTTTGGTGAAGTTTATGACTTCCGGGCCGGTAGTGGCTATGGTATTATCTGGTAATCAGGCGGTAGGAATTGTAAAAAAATTGGTTGGCGGCACCGAGCCGCTAACTTCCGATGTTGGCACAATTCGCGGTGATTATACTTTGGATTCATACAGTCTTTCCAGTCAAGACGAAAGAGCGGTGCGTAATTTAATTCATTGTTCCGACAAACCCGAAGAAGCCCAGCGGGAAACGCAAATTTGGTTTAAGCCGGAAGAATTGGTAAATTACCGCCAGTTGAATGAAGAAATATTGTATGATGTTAATTTAGATGGTATTCTAGAGTAATGTCGGTAAAAAAAGAGACCAACAATCCACTTCGTGTCGCTTCTGTTTTAACTTTACTAATGGCCTTAATTATAATAGCTAGACTTTTTGTTTTGCAAGTTGTTGAACGGAAATATTATTCGGCGTTGGCGCTAAATAATCATGAAATATACAAACAGCTTTATCCGCGCCGAGGCAGTATTTTTTTTCAGGATACCCGTGATAAAACAAAAGAATATCCGGCGGCTGTAAATCGCCAGTATTATTTATTATACGCGGTGCCTCGCGACATCCCTCCGGACCAGATCAGTTCTACCACCGATTTTTTAGCTGGTATTTTAAATTACACTCCGGAAGAAAAAAATATTTTACTAACCAAGTTGTCCAAGAGCGGCGACCCGTACGAGCCTATAGCAAAAAAAGTTTCCGAGGATCTTAAAAATCAAATTCAATTGGCAAATTTACCCGGTATAAATACGACGGGGCAAGAATTTAGGTATTACCCAGAAGGAAATTTGGCGGCAAATATTTTGGGTTTTACCGGGCAAAATAAAAACGGGGATTTATCCGGCCGTTATGGTATTGAAGGTTTTTGGGATAAAAACCTAACTGGTAAAAGCGGTTTTTTGGCGGGTGAGCGAGGCGCTTTGGGCAGTCTCATCTCTTTGGCCGATCGCACTTTAAAACAGGCCGAAGACGGAGTTGATCTGCTTTTAACCGTAGATAGAAATTTACAGTATAAAGCTTGCGAGCGCCTTCGGGAGGGGTATGAGAAGTATAAAGCAAAAAGCGCCGCCTTAATTCTTATGGATCCAAAAACCGGCGCGATTTTATCAATGTGCAGTTTGCCTGATTTTGATCCAAATAATTATTCTGATGTTAAAGATGTTGGCGTGTATAATAACACCTCTATTTTTACTCCGTACGAACCGGGGTCGGTGTTCAAACCCATAATTATGTCGGCCGCGCTTGATTTGGGTTTGGTTAATCCTTTTACAACATATACCGATACGGGCGAAAGAATTATTAACGGCCACAAAATACATAATGCTTTAAATAAAACATACGGATTGGCCACCATGACAAATGTTTTGGAATCTTCCATAAATACCGGTATGATTTGGGTGGAAGAAAAAATTGGGCAGAGCCGATTTAAAGAATATGTGGAAAAATTCGGATTTGGCAAAAAAACGGGAATTGGTTTAGATACTGAAGCGGCGAGCGATATTTCTTCGCTAAGCAAATCTGCCGAGATTTATGATGCCGTTGGTTCGTTTGGGCAGGGTTTTTCGGCTACACCCTTGCAACTAGTCACGGCCTATGCTGTTTTAGCCAACGGAGGCCGCATGCCTAAACCACATATTGTCAGTGAAGTGCGCCACCCAAACGGGCGGGTTGAGAAGACCGAACTGCAGACAGAGGTTGTAATTTCTCCTAGTGCTGATAAACTAATTACGGCCATGCTTATTTCCGTGGTTGAACGGGGGCATAGCCAGGCAGCTAAGATGGCTAACTATTATGTGGCGGCCAAAACCGGTACCGCCCAGATTGCCAGCCGGGGAGAGTACACAGACGAAGATACAAATCATACTTTAGTCGGTTATTTTCCGGCTAGTGATCCCAAACTCGTTTTGCTTGTTAAGTATGAGACCCCGCAAGCAAATTGGGCGGAGTCAACCGCCGCGCCGGTATTTAAAGATATCGCAAAATTTACCTTGGATTATTACGGCATTCCCGGAGACAGAAAGTAAAATCAAATTTATTTTTTTATGTTTAAATCATTATTACAATACTGGCTTAGAGTTTTGTCCAAAAAAATCTTAAAAAAATACAAGCCCGACATTGTTGGTATAACCGGTTCGGTGGGGAAAACATCAGCTAAAGAAGCGATCGCCGCTGTACTCCAAAACAAATTTACTGTTCGCCGCAGTACCAAAAATTATAACAACGAAATAGGCCTGCCCCTTACTATTATTGGCGTAGACAAAACTCCCGGTAAATCTATTTGGGGATGGGTAACGGTTTTATTAAAAGCAAAAAAAATAATTTTAAAACGCGATAAAAACTATCCGGAGATTTTGGTTTTGGAAATGGGCGCCGACAAGCCAGGCGATATTGAGTACCTAACCGAGTTTGCTCCCTGCAAGGTGGGAGTGCTAACGTTTATTTCGCACGCGCACACCGAATTTTTTAAGACTCTTAAAAAAATAGCTCAAGAAAAGAGAATTATAATTTCTCATCTCCGACAGGATGGTTTCGCGGTTTTAAATTTTGATAATGAATTGGTAATGCAAAGCGTCAGCACCACCAAGGCCGAAGTGGTTACTTATGGTTTTAAAGAAGGGGCAGATTTGCGGGTCACCGATGTAAATATTCTTAAAGATGAACAAATCGGCTGGCCAACGGGTTTGAATTTTAAAGTGTTATACAAAGGCAGTGTGGTGCCGGTATATTTACCGGGAGTAATTGCCAAGTCCGCGATCTCGGCGGCTTTATCCGGACTGGCTGTCGGCACTGTATTTGGGGTAAATTTGGTAGAAGGCGCGCAAGCCTTAAGCAAGCTGGAAGGTTTGCCGGGACGCATGCGGCTCATACCGGGAATAAAAAATACTTTAATTATTGACGACACTTACAACTCCAGTCCCGAAGCCGCCAAAGCCGCGTTGGAGGCGCTGGCGCAGGTGGCTATAAAAGATGGAGCCGAACGCTATGCCGTTTTGGGGGATATGTTGGAGCTAGGATTAGAAACTGAAAATTTCCATCGCGAACTTGGTTTTAAAGTAGCCGAATTGGGGGTAGATAATTTGATTACGGTTGGCGAAGCGGCCAAATATATTGCTCAAGCGGCCAAAGAAGCTGGATTGGACGAGCACAGAGCAACTTCTTTTGCCAACAGTCGGGAAGCGGGCAGATTTTTGCAGGAAAAATTAAAAGAAGGAGATGTGGTTTTGGCCAAAGGATCGCAAGGCGGCCGTTTGGAAAAACTGGTCAAAGAAATAATGGCCGAACCACTGTTAGCCCATAGTTTGTTGGCCAGACAGAGTAAAGAGTGGCAGGATAACTAATTTTTAAATTTTTAATTTTGTAATTTTTAAAAATTAATAATTATAAAATTAAAAATTTTATTTTATGCCAGAGTTGCCGGAGGTGGAAACCATTCGTCGTGATTTGACCGGAGTTATTGTAGGAAAAAAAATTATTGCCGTAGAAGTAATAAACAAAAGTCCGATAAAAGAACCGGTCGAAAAGTTTAAAAAAAATTTATTAAATAAAAAAGTAAAAGCCATTGAGCGCATTGGTAAATTGATGATGCTGGATTTGTCCGATGGCAGTTTTTTATTAATTCATCTTAAAATGACCGGCCAGCTGATTTATCGTTATGATCATCACGTAATTGAAGGTGGGCATAACCTGCCTATTTTTAAAGAAAATGATCTGCCTACCAAGTATACTTGGGTAATCTGGAAGTTTAATGATGGTTCCGTATTATATTTCAACGACATGCGCAAGTTCGGTTATTTAAAGATTGTCGATAAAAAGGAAAAAGAAAAAATTGTAGCGAAATATGGCATTGAGCCGCTGACGCCAAATTTTACTTTAGCTAATTTTAAAAAAGTTTTGGACAAAAGGAAAACTTCTATAAAATCCGTGTTGTTAAACCAGGCGTTGGTTGCCGGCATCGGCAATATTTATGCCGATGAAATTTGCTTTGCTGCTGGTATCCGTCCGGATAGTTCGGTAGCCAAGATGAATGAAGCGAGTGTAAAAAAAGTATTCATCGCCAGCGAAGCGATTTTAAAAAAAGCCATTGCCCACAAAGGCACCACGTTTAAGGATTATGTAAATGCGCATGGCGGCAAAGGTAATTTTTCCGATTTTCTAAAGGTGTACCAGCGTGATGGCGAAAAATGTCTGCGCTGTAAAAAGGGGATTATTACCAAAAATAAAACTGCCGGACGCAGTTCGCACTATTGCCCTGTTTGTCAGAAGATGATAAATTAAGTTTGTTATTCATTAACTACAATCATATGAAATTTGAATTGCCAAAATTGGAGTATGCCTACGACGCCTTGGAACCGCACATAGACGCCAAAACCATGGAATTACATCACACCAAACACCACCAGGCCTATGTGGATAAATTAAACGCGGCCCTGGAGAAATATCCGGATTTAGTTGGGCGTCCGCTGGAAGAGCTGTTGATGAATTTGGCCGAGTTAAAAGTAGAAGAGGCAGACCGCGCAGCTATCCGCAACCACGGCGGTGGACATTTTAATCACTCTTTGTTTTGGAAATATTTGGATCCGTCCAATCAAAAAGATGAATTACTGGCCAAAGAATTAGTTTCTGTTTTTGGTTCGGTAGAAGATTTTAAAAAACAATTTGCTGATTCCGCGGTCAAAGTTTTTGGTTCCGGTTGGACCTGGCTTGTCCGCAACGGTTCAAATTCAAAATTAGAGATTAAAAATTTGCCGAATCAAGACGCGCCTATTATGTCTGGCCTGCAGCCGATTTTGGGTTTGGATGTGTGGGAACATGCCTATTATTTAAAATATCAAAACAAAAGAGCCGAGTACATAGAAAATTGGTGGAATGTTTTGAAGCTGATTTAATTTTTTCTTTTCCTCTCAACTGTGTTATAATACCAGTACACAATTGATATTGTTTCTATGTTTGGTAAAAAAGTATCTTTTCCCATTAATACTGCCGAAAATCAGATTGGTTTTTCGTTATTTTCATCCTTAAAAAACCAAGAGAATGAACACGCGGCCGAAGGGCAATTGGCAGTTGATGTGGCGCAAACGCCGGATGAGCTGATTGTGATGGCGGCTATGGCCGGTACGTTACCGGAAAATATTGAATTGCATTTGCACAATGATTTGCTTACCATTCGCGGTGAAAGAAAATCGCCGATAGATCCTTCAGCCGAACATTTTTATCAGGAATGTTATTGGGGTAAATTTTCCCGTAGCATTGTTTTGCCGGTAGATGTAAAATCGGAAATGGTTCAAGCGCAATATAAAAACGGCGTGCTTATAGTCAGGCTTCCCAAAGCTAATCCCAACAGCGATATCCCGATTATGGTGATTGAGGAGTAAGTCAAAGTATATGTCAAAATTAAAAAATGTCGTACCAGGCAAGCGTGAGAGTTATTGGAAAAGAAATCTCCTGATAGGAATAGGAGTTTTTTTAGTTTTAGGATTCATCGTTTTTGGTAATGCCTGGGCCTATAAAGCTTTTTATAGCGGCAAAATTTATCCGGGAGTTTATGTCGGCCAACATTCTTTTGGCGGCATGACCGAACCGGAGGTTAAAGATTTTATTGAAAATTTTAACAACAAAATTGCCACAGAAAGCCTTGATTTTAATTACCAAAAAGATAATACCAGTCAGAGTTTTAAATTTAGTGCGGTGCCTACAGACGATAGTTCGGTGGAAATGATTAAGTTAAACAGCGATAGCTCGGCCGCAAAATTAATGGCCGCGGGGCGATCCGGCGGGCTTTGGAAAAATTTATGGCAGCCATTATATTTTCGTTTAATCTCTCCGCATTATGCTTTGGCGGACGTGGTTATGGAAGACAGGTTTATGGCCAGCTTGCAGAATCAGATGCTGGCATTTAGCGATCTGCCGCGCAATGCCAACATAAAAATAACCAGTTTAGCGCCTTTGACTTATGAAATAATGCCGGAACATTACGGCGTAATTTTTGATTACGACAGGTTAAAAAATGATTTGCGAAACAATCTTTTATCCATGTCGTTGGCGTCTGTGGAAATTCATAAAAAAGATTTTAAACCAGATGTGGTGGCGTCCGAATTGGATCCATTAATTGGCAAATTGCCCGATATTTTAAATTATGGCGATCTGGGTTTAAATTATATTGATCCGCAAACCAAAATCCGGCGCGACTGGAATATTGGTCCGGCTATTTATACCAATTGGCTGGAAGTAGATCATGAGAAAGGAAACCCGGTACTGGCCTTGAGTAAAGAAAAAGTCGCGTCTTATTTAGAAGAATTGCGTCCGTTTATTGATATGCCTATCCAGGATGCTAAATTTGTCATGGAAAATGATCGGGTAAAAGAATTTCAGGCCAGCCAATCCGGTTTAAGTTTGGATATTGAAAAAACATTCAATGATTTAGACGCTATTTTCCGCGAACGAAATTACAATCCGGCCGAGCTGGCCAAAACTCTAACGGTGTCAGTGGATATTGTTAAACCAAACGTAGCCATGTCCGATGTGAATAATCTGGGCATCATGGAAGTGTTGGGATCTGGATTTTCAACATTTAAAGACAGCCACACCAACAGGATAAAAAATATTGCCAACGCGGTAAAACGGCTCAACGGCATTTTAATCAAACCAGGCGAGGAATTTTCAGCCAACAAATTTGCCGGTCCTTATACAAAAGAGAATGGATTTTTACCCGAAATGGTAATAAAAGGCAGTAAGATTTTGCCCGAAGTAGGTGGAGGCATGTGTCAAATAGGCACCACCTTATTTAGAACGGCCATGAATACAGGCATGCCGATTAGCGAACGCCGCAATCATTCACTGGTGGTAAATTATTACGCGGATCCGGTAAACGGCAATCCGGGAACTGATGCCACTTTGTATGAACCAAACGTAGATTTTAAATTTGTAAACGACACGGGTAACTATTTACTTTTACAAACTTCAATTGATTATAAAAAACAACAGCTGGTCTTTACATTGTGGGGAAAAAGTGATGGGCGCGCAGGAAGTTATACCCACCCGGTTGTTAGCAAATGGATACCGGCAGGAGCGCCGCAAGAAATTGCTACCGCGGATTTAAAGCCGGGGGAAAGCAAGTGTCAGAATGCGTTTCGCGGAGCGGTGACTAGTTTTACTTACACTAGAATAACTTCTTCCAGCGAAAAGATTGAGCGGGTTTTTGATAGTTACTATCGGCCATTGCCAAAAATTTGTACGGTCGGAGCTACCTCCACGCTACCGATCGCGGTTGACGTAGCCCCTTAATAATATTACAGCGCCGGGCTTCAATGGACGTTGGTTGCCCTGCGTGATTTCGTTAAATCAAAAACAAACCAGGCCCCGACATAAAGTCGAGGCCTGGATTATTTATATTGAGGGAAGTAAACTCCCCCCTAAAACCGCACCCAAGAAGATGTGTTAAAGAAGAAAACGAGCCGAAGCCAATTGTTCCCTCTAACACACCTCCATGCTTGTCGTGGATACGGGACGCTAATTACCTTGTGATAATCAACGTTCCATACCCAGTTCATGCCGGAATCATCCTTAGAATCATCTTTGAAGTGTTGCTATTACCCGATAACTATCTGACTTGATTTATCTATCTAAGTAGGTAACGGTTAAATATACCATAATATCCTAGTTTTGTCAAGGGTAAAGAGGGGATAAATGTCGTTTTTTGGCTAATTTTGGGTAATTTCTTAATCAAAAAATCCCCCATAATTTCGAGGGATTTTTGAATAATTTGATGTAATTACTGTTTCTCTATCACCTTATCAATAATGCCGTATTTTAAGGCTTCGTCGGCATTCATGAAATAATCACGATCTGTGTCTTTTTCTACCTGAGCCAAACCCTTGCCAGTATGTTTGGCCATGATTTTATTTAGGTTTTCTTTCATCTTTAATATCCGTTCGGCTCTGATTTTGATGTCGCTAGCCTGGCCTTCCATGCCGCCCATCACTTGGTGGATCATAATTTCGGCGTTAGGTAAAGCAAAGCGCTTGCCTTTGGCGCCGGCCGCCAAGAGAAATGCACCCATGCTGGCCGCCATGCCGATACAAATGGTGCTAACGTCTGGTTTTATATATTGCATAGTGTCGTAGATGGCCATGCCTGCTGTTACCGATCCGCCCGGAGAATTGACATATAACTTAATATCTTTGTCCGGATTTTGGTTTTCCAAAAATAACAATTGGGCGATAATGACATTAGCCACATTGTCGTCGATGGCTGTACCCAAAAATATAATGCGGTCTTGCAATAAGCGCGAATAAATATCATAAGCGCGTTCACCGTAGCTGGTTTTTTCTATAACTGTAGGGATAAGGTATTGGGATTTGGTGTCTGACATATTATTTATTGGATATTAATTATTAGTTATTATTGTATCATGCCGATAATTTTATTTACAACATCATCTATCGTTCCATTGGTGGTAAATCCGGCCGCTTTTTTATGTCCGCCGCCGCCCATTTTTTTGGCCAGAGCCGACACGTCTACATCATCGCTGGTGGTTCGGAAACTGCCTTTAATTTTACCATCAGCCGTTTCTTTTATAAATAGGGATATTTTCGCGCCATCCAGTTTGTTTAAGAAATTTGATATTCCTTCTACCTCTTCATCATTTATTCCGTATTGTTCTAAGTCTTTGATGGTCAAATAAGTGTAGGCCATATCCGAGCCTTCTTTTTTATTTAGCCTGCTTAGAATTAATCCCCACAATTTAAGTATGGCAATAGATTTATTTTGTACCAGCGAATGGTGGATAATTGTCCAGTTCGCGCCCAAGCGAAGCAACTCGCTGGAGGCGGTGAGTGAAGTGTAAGAAGTGGCGGAATTGGAAAAATTATCGGTGTCGGTGATTAAACCGGTTAAGAGGGCGGTGGCCATGGCGGGAGTAATGCGGACGCTATTTATTTTAAAGAAATTATAGACAACTTCGGTGGTAGAAGCGGCGCCGACCATCACCATATTCAAGTGTCCATATTTTTCGTTGGTGGCATGATGATCTATGTTTATAATTGTCGCCGGATTGTTTTTTAGGGTTTCGGCCACGCCCGCAAAGCGCAGGTCGCCGCAATCCAGCACAGTAATGGCATCCAATTCCAGAAAAACATTTGGGTCGTTGCTTATCAGATGTATATTGCCAAGAAAGTTGAATTTATCCGGCACCGGAGTAAGGCAGAAAATTTTAACGGTTTTCCCCAATGTCTGTAAGTATTCGGCAAAAGCCACGGCCGCGCCCAAGGTGTCGCCATCAGGGCTTGGATGCGAAACCAGCGCCAATTTAGTGGCGGTTTTTAGGTGGTTATGGATTTGTTGGGCAGTGCGGTGCATGTTGGGTTTTCTATATTAACTAGCCAGTATATCCCTATTGTCTGGCTCTGTCAAGGTATGATATATTAGAGCCTAACTATGTACCTAAAACGCCTGGAAATGAAGGGGTTTAAATCCTTTGCCGACAAAACGGTTTTGGATTTTTTACCGTATAAAAATAATCGTCATAGCATTACGGTTATTGTGGGTCCCAATGGTTCCGGCAAATCCAATATTGCCGACGCGGTGCGGTGGGTAATGGGTGAGCAGAGTTTGAAAACTTTGCGCGGCAAAAAAAATGAAGACATAATTTTTGGCGGTTCGGCTAGTAAAGGACAGTTGAGCGCCGCCGAAGTCACAATGGTTTTGGATAATAGTGATGGGAAAATAATGTCTGATTATTCGGAAATTACCGTGGCGCGCCGCTTGTACCGTTCCGGAGAAGGCGAATATTTAATAAACAACAATCAGGTGCGTTTGTTGGATGTACACTTGCTGTTGGCCCAGGCGCAATTTGCTCAGCATTCATACAGCGTAGTGGGGCAGGGCATGATTGATCGTTTGCTTACAGTCAGTCCCGGCGAACGCAAGGATTTTCTAGACGAAGCGTCCGGCATCAAGGAATTTCAAATTAAACAGCATCAGGCGGAACTTAAACTTGCCCGTACCGTGGAAAATGTGGCGCAGGCCGAACGGCTGGTACAGGAAGTTGAGCCGCGTTTGAAAATTTTGGCAAAGCAAGTGAAAAAATTGGAACAACGCCAGGAAGTGGAAATAAAATTACGGGAAAACCAAGAGCAATATTATGCCTCTATTTATTTGGCCAATAAATCCGAATTGGATAAATTAAATTCAATTTTGGCTGGCGTGGATATCAATTATCGCCAGGCGTTTAAAGAACTGGAAGAAGTGCAGAAAGAACTGTCGGTTTTGGCCCGTGATTCTGCCGAAGAGGAAAACAAAGCGTCGGATAGCGCCGGACAAATTATTGCCGTGCAAAGAAAATTATTGGAGCATATTTTCAAAGAAAAAACGAATGCGCAGTTGAAAATATTTTCTTTGGAGAAACAAATTTATCAAGATCAATCCGAACAAAATTATCGCCAGGTAAGTGGTTTGTCTGCCGCGCAGGCAATTTTGGAAAACAAAGACAAATTCGGCGTGGTGCACGGAGTAGTGGCGGAACTGGGCGAGGTGGGAGAAAAATACCAGCTGGCTTTGGAAGCGGCGGCCGGATCATACTTGTCGGCATTGGTTGTGGCCAGCGATGAAGTGGCCAAATCGGCTATTGAATTTTTGCGGAACAATCGTTTGGGGTTTGCCACCTTTTTGCCGCTAAATAAAATTGAGTCACGTTCGTCCGGCTTGTCCGCCGAAGTTTTAACGCAGGCGGGCGTGGTTGGTTTGGCCGCCGATATCGTGAAACATGAAGATAAATTTAATAATATTTTCTCCTTTGTTTTTGGGCAGACAATAGTGGTGGAAAATTTGTCCGTGGCTCAAAAAATAGGCATTGGGCGGGCGCGCATGGTAACTTTGGCCGGAGATTTGGTGGAAAAAAGCGGGGTCATGAAAGGCGGGTATAAACAGATAAAAAAAGACGGGCTGGGATTTTCCAGCCGTTTAGCTTGGAGTAAAGACAGGTTGGCCGAACATCAGGCGCAAATTAATTTGGAAAAAGAAAAAATTATAAAGCTGGATGCCAGTTATGAAGAAGCCAAGGAAAAATTATTGGAACTGGAATCCAAAAGAGAGGCAACCAATTCTAAAACAAAACTTCTTAAAGCTTTTTCCTTGCAAGAGACCATGCAGAAAAAGCAAAATTTGGTAAATGAAATTTTGGCCAAGAGAAATGATTTAAAAATTCAAGCGGCGAAACTGGAAACAAAACAGGATTCAGTATCCGAAGAAGTTAGGGCGGAATTAAATTCCACGGTAGAAGCGATTATGGAACGCAAACCGCCGGTGGTAAGTCTGGACAAAGTTGGTGAGTTACTGGGCAATATTCAGAAATTAAAATATCAGTTAAGCCTGATTGGTGGTATTGATGAAGAGGTCGTGATGGAACATGCGCAGACTAAAGAAAGATTTGATTTTTTGACCGAACAAATTACCGACTTGCGCGCGGCCATGGCTGATTTGGAAAAAATGATTTTGGAGCTGGATGATATTATGAAGAAAAAACGCGCGGCCTCTTTTAAAAAAATTAGAAAAGAATTTGATCGTTATGTAAAAATATTGTTTGATGGCGGGGAAGGCGATATTTATGAGATTTACGGAGAACAGCCGGAGGAAAATGTTGAAATTGATGAAAATATTGAAAATAAAAAAGTTCAAAGTTCAAATTCCAAAGTCCTCATTGGCATAGACATTTTCATCAATCCTCCTGGTAAAAAAATAAAAAATATCAACACCCTTTCCGGTGGTGAGCGCACTCTTACTTCCATCGCTTTGATTTGCGCTATTTTGAGTTATAACCCGTCGCCATTTGTGGTTTTGGATGAAGTGGAAGCGGCTTTAGACGAAGCCAATACCCGTCGTTTTGCCGAAATAGTTAGTGAATTGTCAGCCCAATCTCAATTTATAATCATCACTCACAACCGCGTAACCATGCACGCGGCCGACGCTTTGTATGGCGTGGTGATGGGTAATGGTGGTATTTCCAAATTGTTGAGCGTAAAGCTGGAAGAAGTGCCTAAGTACGAAGGGGGTAGCTAGTTGACAAAACAGTCTAGGTATAGTAAAATGCCAACGCTCTCAATTATCACGAAATTAAAAATTATTGTTGTTATGTTAACTATCCGTTTACAAAGATTAGGAAAAAAGAACTCTCCGACTTATCGTTTGGTGATTGCCGAAAAGGCCAGGGATACCCAGGGCCGGAATTTGGAAATTTTGGGCAGTTTTAATCCGCACGCCAAAGAAAATGGTTTAATTCCGAACACAGACCGCATTAAGTATTGGCTGGAAAAAGGCGCCCAGACTTCAAATACCGTGCACAACTTGTTTTTGAAAGCAGGCATTATTGGTGACGCCAAAAAAAAGAAATCAGTTTATATTTCCAAAGAACGCGCTGTGAAAATTGCCGAAAAAGTCAAAGCAAACGCTCCAAAAGAAGTTCAGGCCGTAGTTGCTCCGGAAGCCGCCGCAGTACCAGCGGAAGAACCGAAAGCGTAAGGTTGACTAGGATTTCACGGCTTGATATACTTGTAATAGTAACAAAAGCAGGACTGGTAATTTGACAGGTCGACAGTCTGCGAAAATTATAAAGTGAAGAATGATATACATATATGGAAGCTGATCAACAGTTTATTGAGACACTCGTGAAAGCGATTGTCAACAATCCCGACGACGTAAAGACAACCCGCACCATAGACGAAAGAGGAGTTTTGATTACTTTGGACGTCAATCCAACCGATATGGGTTATGTGATTGGTCGCGAAGGTCAAACCGCCCGCTCTATGCGCACCTTGCTCAAAATAGTTGGCGCCAAGCACAATGCCCGCGTTAACCTAAAGATCAATGAGCCAGCTGGTGGCAGAGCCCCCCGCCCAGCGCAGATGGAAAGTAATCAAGTGGTTGATACCAGCGCAGTGGATAATCTTGGTCTCTAAAATATAAATTTTAAACCGCTTTCGGATTTCTCCGAAGGCGGTTTTAGTTTAACGAAACTATGCCGGGTAACGTCCTTTGAAACCCGGCGCTGTAATAGGTTGATATTTTAGTTAAATAATGGTAGTATACTCACCGTATGAAATTTAATATCATCACCATCTTCCCAAATTTTTTTGAAAGCTTCAAAAACGAAGCTTTGATTTCTCGCGCGCAAAAAAAAGACTTGGTTTCTATAAATGTCCACAATCTGCGCGACTATGCTGATGACGCGCGTGGAACAGTAGATGATCGACCATATGGCGGTGGAGCCGGAATGGTTTTAATGTTTATGCCGATTTACAAAGCGGTGAAAAAAATCAAATCAAAAATTAAAGGTAAAAAAACCAAAGTAATTGTTTTTAATCCTAAAGGAAAAAAATTCACTCAAGAGATGGCGCGCAATTGGTCCAAGCTGGATCAACTGATAATGATTTGCGGCCGCTATGAAGGCATTGATGAACGTGTGATGTCCGAAATCGCTGACGAAGAAATCTCTATTGGCGATTATGTTTTGTTTGGCGGTGAGGTGCCAGCTATGGTTGTTATGGAAGCGGTCACGCGTCTTATCCACGGAGTGTTGGGGAATACAGAGTCATTGGAAGAAGAGAGTTTTAAAAAATTAAGAAATAAAGAAATAAAGAAATTAATTTCCAAATTTCCAAATTTCCAAATTTCTCATAAGGAATATCCGCACTATACCCGGCCGGAAGTTATCGCTTTAAAAAACAAAAAATTAAGAGTGCCAAAAGTGCTTTTGTCCGGTGACCACAAGAAAATAGAGGAGTGGCGCCAGAAAAAGAGCGGCTAATTTATCCCCATTTCCCCCCCCCAATCCGTTCTCTTGACATATATTATGCTCTGTGTTAATATTTAGACACTAAAAAGTTAACCTAAAAAATCGCCAACTAAGCGCTTCAAAATTAATCGGTTTTTCTAAGTCCTAATTTGGTCAGGAAACTGGAGAGAGAAAAGAGCAATCAAAATTTGATTTCTCTTTTTTCTTTCTGTCAGGTAACAGAGAGAAAAAAGTATTCCAACAAAACGATTGGGAAAGCACGTTGACAACATAAATGTGACAAAGACCACAAAAAAAGTCTATTCTAAAAAACTCGAGTTATTTCGAGTATAAATATAAAATAAATCCAAATTAACTTGTTCAAAATGAACAAGATTAAACTCTTTTTTTAAGAGTTTGATCCTAGCTCAGGATGAACGCTGGCGGCGTGTTTAAGGCATGCAAGTCGTACGTGGTTTTGTAGCAATACAAAATCTAGTGGCAAACGGGTGAGTAACACACTGGTAACCTACCTCTAAGACGAGGATAGCTCTCCGAAAGGAGAATTAATACTCGATGGTAATGCGGGGACATAAGTCATTCGCATTTAAAGTCGCAAGACGCTTAGAGAGGGGCCTATGTCTGATTAGCTAGTTGGTAGGGTAATGGCCTACCAAGGCTTCGATCAGTAGCAGGCGTGAGAGCGTGACCTGCCTCACTGGGACTGAGACACTGCCCAGACTCCTACGGGAGGCTGCAGTCAAGAATATTCCACAATGGGCGAAAGCCTGATGGAGCGACGCCGCGTGTAGGATGAAGGCCTTCGGGTCGTAAACTACTTTTATGGGGGAAGAATTTGTGACGGTACCCCAAGAATAAGAGGTTGCTAACTCTGTGCCAGCAGCAGCGGTAATACAGAGACCTCAAGTGTTATCCGGATTTATTGGGCGTAAAGCGTCCGCAGATGGTTTGGCGGGTAAGGGGTTAAAACCTAGTGCTTAACATTAGGATGGCCTTTTAAACTACTAAACTAGAGGATGGAAGAGGTAAGCGGAATTGCAGGTGTAGTCGTAATAAGCGTTGATATCTGCAAGAACACCAAAGGCGAAGGCAGCTTACTGGTACACTCCTGACATTCATGGACGAAAGCGTGGGGAGCAAACAGGATTAGATACCCTGGTAGTCCACGCCCTAAACGATGCACACTAGATATTGGCAGTATCGACCCTGTCAGTGTCGCTTAAAAAAGTTAACACATTAAGTATGCCGCCTGGGGAGTACGGCCGCAAGGCTAAAACTCAAAGGAATAGACGGGGACCCGCACAAGCGGTGGAGCATGTGGTTTAATTCGACGATAAACGAGGAACCTTACCTGGGCTCAACT
>JBBUEJ010000042.1:0-5411 GCA_038056955.1 Patescibacteria group bacterium | reverse complement strand
AAAGAATTAAATTTTAATATGACGAACAAGCAAGCTTGGATTGTGGCGGTAGATATGGGGTACGGCCACCAGCGCGCGGCTTATCCCTTGCGCCATCTTTCTCCCACGGGCAAAGTTATTAGCGTCAACAATTATCAGGGTATTCCCCAAAAAGACTATCGTATTTGGCATGAATCAGAAAGTTTTTATGGTTTTGTTTCCCGGCTTATCAGCATTCCTTTAATTGGCCGGCGTTTGTTTAATTTGTACGATAAATTGCAAAGCATTAAAGAATTTTATCCTCGCCGTGATTTATCGCCTCCAAACTTTACGTTAAGAAGAATGTATGCTTTGATTAAAAATGGCTGGGGCAAAGATTTTATAAATTTCCTTAACACCAAAGATATACCGCTTATAACAACTTTTTTTACGGTGGCTTTTTTCGCGGAAGAACATGGTTTTAAGAATGATATTTATTGCGTATTATGCGACGCGGATATTAGCCGCGCTTGGGTCGCTCTTAATCCGAGCAAGAGCCGCATAAAATATTTGGCGCCTTGCCGGCGGGTTGTGGACCGGCTCAAACTTTATGGCGTAAAAGACGAAAACATATATCTAACCGGTTTTCCTTTGCCCGAAGAAAATTTGGGCGGCGCCGATTTGGGTGTTTTAAAAGCGGATTTATTGGCCAGAATTCACAATCTTGATCCGCTCAAAAGGTATAGGCAAAAGTATTTCGCTACTGTTTCCCATTTTTTAAAAAATGATGGCGAGAAAGTAAAGCGGTCCCATCCACTTACCCTTACATTCGCGGTGGGTGGAGCTGGAGCCCAAAAAGTAATGGTCCATGATATTTTATCCAGTTTGAAAAAAAGACTTCTTAAAGAAGATTTAAATCTTAATTTAGTGGCCGGTACGCGTAATGATGTTTATTTATATTTCCAGGAAAAAATTCGCGAGTGCGGCCTGAAAAAATTATTAGGCAAAAATATTAAAATTCTATTCGCGCTGAGCAAGAGCGATTATTTCAAACAGTTCAATGAGCTTTTAAGAACCACGGACATGCTTTGGACCAAGCCCAGCGAATTGGTTTTTTATGCCGGTTTGGGCATACCGCTTATTATGGCTCCATCGGTAGGCGCGCAAGAAGTTTTTAACAGAACTTGGTTAAAAACTATCGGCGCCGGTATTTCTCAAAACAATCCCAAGTATGCTCACGAGTGGCTGTTTGATTGGGTGGACAGCGGCTGGTTGGCCGAAGCCGCTATGGCCGGATTTTTAGATGGCCGGCAGTTTGGCGTGTACAATATCAAGGATGTGGTTTTTGGCGGAGTGAAAGAACCGACCAAGAGTTATCAGTTGTTATAGCCAAAAATCGCTATGAATGGTTGACAAAAGGGTAAAAATGTGCTACAATACGGTCTGTATTTATAATAAATATTTTATGTCTGAACGTATGGGTTACAATCCGGAAGAAAAATTTAGTAAGCCAAAAAAGGAAACAGATGAAATTACTCCTTCTCGCGCCCACCACATTTTTGAAAATGCGGTGATTAAGGCCATTAACGATCAGTCGGAAACGGAAGGGAAACAAATTATTTCGTCAGATGGAGCAGTGAACCTTAAGTGGTTTGTTGATGAGGAAACACCTAATGGCCGTTTTGCGATTATTCAACACAATATACAAAGAACTGAAGAAAATCAATTAAAAGAGTATGTCTTAGAGGAAGATAAAGAAACTGGTGAAAAATATCAGGTGGAGAAAATGTCCGGACCAGTTAAGCCTCAAGACGAAATTGCCACGGTCTACGATTTGGACATAAATCAAGTTAGAAAAATCTTCAACAAGTTAGAGCCAGCCGTTAAAAAAAGTTTTATAGATGGATGGAAAGAATCATTACAGGAAAATATAAATCAAGTGAATAAATTAAAAGCTAAGCTCAAACAAGAAATGCGCCAAAAAGAAAAAGAAGAACTGGAAACGCAAATTACCGAGCACGAACTGGCACAAGAAAAAATAAACAAAGAACTTGAAGCGCTTTCATAAACAAATCCCCCGACCAAGTCGGGGGATTTGTTTATGAAAATCAATTGACGATAATCAGTCGCGATGATAATGTAAATCCAGCTCGTTGACAACCAAGAGCCAGAGGTAAATCATGCGTCAGATAATGATCGCAGTGTTGTTGTGCGCTTGCGCGTCTTTCACGTCTGCGCGGCGTCCTACCGTCGCCGAAGCTGAAGCCAATTATAAGTTATTTATAAAATATTTTGATCTGGGCAATTATGACCAGGCCAAAGCAATCGCCGACCAAAAGAAGGTAGATCGCCAGCAAATCATCAAAGTCATCACCACAGCCATGTGGCAAGAAGTGATACTTACCAAGGTGATGGGGGTAGGGTGGGCTAAAGCAATGGCGCGGAAATTTCAACTCGATCGCGCGACCGAAACGGCCTTCGCTCAAGACGTTTTCAGCTATTTGGTTATAAATAATTCTTGCGAAATTGCCGCCGATGTAGTTTTATACTTCGATCTCGGGCCAATTTACGCGGACAAAGCGATTAATTGCGCGCAGCCTTACCCATTTCCTGTCCATGTCGCGCGTTTGGCTTGCAGAGTGCCTGGCACAAAAGATTTGCGAAGCAAGCTGATAAATGGCTGGGTAAATAATTTTCAACAGAGCCAACCCGCTCAACGCGATTATGTATCCATGGCGGAAATTGCCGTCTTATGTCCGCTCACTGCCGATCAGTACGCGGATTTATTTGCTATTGGCCTAAAGGACAAGCAGTTGGAATTTACCAGAATAATGCTTGAGAAAGGTAATTTCAAGAAAATTCTCGCGGACTATGATAATTTTATCGCCATGGCCGTGGCGCAGTTTCAATGCGGGATGGCGGCGACAGTGGCGCTCAAGCATAAGCTACCCGACGCTACCGTAGAGGCGCTATTTCTAAATCCCAAGTGCTTTGGCGGCAATTTGTGGGAAGTTGACCCGGCATTGATTTCTTCCAAAAAGGTTTACCGGTTTTTTGAGTTAAGCCTGGAGGCTCACGAATATTTATTTGCTCGTAATTTGGTTGAAAAATTCAATCTGGCGGACACATATTTCGATCGTATCGTTGACGAAGCGATAGCCGCTAAAGACTTCAGCAGTATAATTGATTTTGATCCTCCCGCAGGTTTGGATAAGCGCCTCTATCAAGATGGAGTTCTTGAAAAGCTTATGGATTCAAACGAGGAATGGTTCGTTGTTCGTTACGCTATTTCGCGTTCGACAACCTTTTCTTCTGATGTCGATGAAAACTGGTACGCTTGGATTGAGCGGGCTTACTTGCACGCTTTGCGCCGCGGCGCTTTTGAGCTGGCGGCGGAGATCGCTTATAAGTATGAGCTTACGGAATTTAGCAAGTGGGGTATCAATCTGGCTTTTGATGGCGCCTGCCAGGCGCGAAATTTGGATGAGGCCGAAACCATTGTCCGCCGCTACAAACTTGGGCGTGAGGCCTTAAATCGCGTGGTTTTACTGCGTTACCAAAAAAATAAAGAAGAAAAAAAGAAGCGGATGGAATCGCGCCAGCGCCAAAAACGCGTCTGTGGATCTTCCGATGATTGGAATGTTAAACCTTGTAAGTAGAGTTTCCCCTGTGTTCCCGTTGGAGGGCGCAGGGGATTTAAATTTGTATTGACGTTTGTATTGACGAAAGATAAAAGTTTAAATATAATAGCGGCAAGATTCATTCCCAGGTAGCGCAGCGGTAGCGCAGTTGGCTGTTAACCAATTGGTCGTCGGTTCGAATCCGACCCTGGGAGCCACATCGGACATTGGGGGTTTTCGGCGATTATTTTATAGCCCCCTTTCGCTAACCATTCAAATTTTTTGCCTTTCACCGTAAAGTTCGAGCCGGCATTTTTTATAAATGTGCGGATTTCCATTAGATCGCCGTTCGCGGCGATTTTTTTGGCTTGGCAACTGGATAAAATAAATTCCCTCATCGGTTCGAGCCAATTAGCGCCCTTGTTCTTAATTTCGGTCAATCTCTGCTCTAAACGCATTTTTTCGTTAATCAGTTTTTCTTTTTTGGCCAAATAATCCACCTTGTCTATCACGGCTTCCAAATGGGAATCAAGCAGTCGGTCAAGTTTGTCTTTTATGCCTGTTATTTGGCCACCTAAGGCCATAACAAGGGCGCTCGATGACTGGACATCAGTTCGCGCATCCTCATTCATTTTATTCAGCATTTTTTCGGTCCAGTCATCGGACAAAGAAACTTTTTGCAGGACTTCTTTCATCTGTTCGGCCAGGGCTTCCTCACGAATATATTTTTCTTTGCAGACTCCTTTTTTCTTAGTACAGCGGTAGTAGATATGGCCTTTCTGTTTTTCAGCGGTAATGTAGCAGTCGCAAGTTCCGCATTTCATAAGGCTGCAAAAAATATATTCGTGTGTTTTGGTTTTATGCGCTCTGCCTCTTTTCTGCATGACTGTTTGCACATCGTCAAAAAGTTTCTTAGTGATAATTGGCTCGTGCTTGCCTTCGTGCAATTCGCCGTTATATTTAAACACGCCGCAATAAAAAGGATTTTTGAGAATGAATTGTAGCATGCCTACTGATAACTTCTTATCAGTCTTCGAGCGCAGACCAAGATCATTAAATTTTTCTGCTAGGGATTTCAGGGAATAGTCAGCAGTGGCATATAATTCAAAAATCCTTTTTACAAGTTTATGCTTTTCTTGGTCAACGAGGATTGTATGATTTTTTAATTCGTTAGTATAGCCAAGCGGAGCCCAGCCTGGGTATTCGCCACGTCGTAGCTTTTGGCGCAATCCTCGTTTCACATTCTCGGAAAGATTATCTATAAAGTACTTGCTTTGTCCAAAAGCAATGTTAAGCATAAACTTGCCTTGCGGCGTGTTTTCAAACCAAAAGGTTGGAAATTTGAGGGAATTTATTTTACCAGTGTCCACCATATAAATGACTTGCCCGCCGTCTATGGGATTGCGGGCAAGTCGGTCGGGATGCCAAGCCAAAATGCCGTCGGCCTCGCCGGCATTGATAATCCGCAACATTTCACCGAACACGGTTCGGCCAGGCTGTTTGGCAGTTTTTGCCTCGCAAAGCGAGGCGACGATTTCAAGTTTTTCTTTGGCGGCAAATTCTTTTAATTCCGCCAGTTGAGCTTCGATGCTCAACACCTGGCGTTCTTCCTCGTCTGTTGACTTGCGAGCGTACAAAATATATTTGGCCATACGATTTTATTCATTATATTAGAAAAGTTTTCTTTTGGCGTCCCGCGAACGGGACAAAGGCAAAAAATTTGAATGGTTAGCGAAAGGGGGCTATAAAATAATCGCCGAAAACCCCCAATGTCCGATGTGGCTCCGGACGTATAAAAGAATACGAACGGAATTTACGGGGGCCCGATAACGG
>JBBUEJ010000041.1:0-31280 GCA_038056955.1 Patescibacteria group bacterium | reverse complement strand
CAAGAGTGCCATTTCTATTTAGCACGGGGGGTGACATTTCTATTTGGGGTTGACAAATACGCGCGAGCCGTGTCTTTAGTGTTGCAAAAAAGGTGTTTATTTGTTAATATTAAGGCACTATGGTCCAAACAATCATCGCATTTTTTTCTTCTTTTCCTCCTGAATTGGCCACCTTTCTTGTGGCCATGACTCCAGTATTAGAACAACGAGTAGCCTTACCGATGGCTATTATTGGTTTTCATATGCCGGTTTGGAAAGCCCTTCTTATTACACTGGCCGGCAATCTCTTGCCTATTACCGCGCTTTTGTATTTTGCGGATCCATTCCACGAGTGGGTCAAAAAAAACTCCGGCACATTTTTTGGCAAATCTTTATTTAAGAGTTTGCATCATGCTCAACACAAGTTTGCCCGCTATGAAAAGTATGGGTTACTCGGTCTAGCGCTATTTATCGCTTTGCCTATTCCGGGAAGCGGTATTTTTACCGGCACCATGATTGCTTTTTTAATGGGTGTGCCTTTCAAACATTCATTGCCGTATATTTGGGCGGCTGTTATTGGTTCGTCTTTTGTGACCATGTTTATATCGATCGGCATTGATAAAGTATTTTAAGTATGTCTTTGGAAGATCTGCGGCATTTACAAGCAAAAATCGCTGACACCAAAAAACTTCTCAACATAGAAGAATTGCAAAAAAAATCCGAACAGCTGGCCGAGCAAATGAACGCGCCGGATTTTTGGAGTAATCAGGAGAACGCGCAAGCCATTAGCCAGGATTATCAGGATATAAAAAAAGAAGTAGAAAAATTTGCTGATTTGGAAAAAAGAACTGGCGATTTATTGGAGTTGGCAGAGTCGGGCGATGCGTCGCTGGCTTCAGAAATAGAACAGCAGACAAAAAAAATACAAAAAGAATTTTCCGAATACGAATTGTATGTTTTGTTAAACGGTCCCTATGATAAAAATAACGCTATCATCGCCATCCACGCCGGCAGTGGTGGAACTGAAGCGCAGGACTGGGCCGAAATGCTGCTGCGAATGGTAATGCGGTATTGCGACAAGATGGGGTGGAAAACAAAAGTGGTAGACGAATCACGCGGGGCCGAAGCCGGATACAAATCCATAATGTTTGAAGTTAAAGGCCGGTTTGCTTTTGGTTATTTAAAATCCGAACATGGCGTGCATCGTTTGGTGCGCATTTCGCCATTTGACGCGGAGAAAATGCGCCACACTTCTTTTGCTTTGATAGAAGTTTTGCCGGAAATGGACGATACAATTAAAATTGAGATTGACCCCAAAGATATCCGCATAGACACTTTTATGGCCGGCGGTCATGGCGGGCAAAGCGTAAACACCACTTATTCGGCCGTGCGCATCGTGCATATTCCTACGGGCATTACGGTGCAATGCCAGAACGAACGCTCGCAACAACAAAATAAAGACATGGCCATGAAAGTTTTGCAAGCCAAATTGCATCGTTTGGAAGAAGAAAAAAAATCAGCGGCCAGAAAAGAATTACGCGGTGAATACAAATCTGCGGAATGGGGAAATCAAATTCGTTCGTATGTTTTGCATCCCTATCATTTGGTAAAAGATCACCGCACCGAATATGAATCCACGGATCCGGAAGGAGTTTTGGAAGGAAATTTGTTGCCGCTTTCGGAATTTTATTTGCGCTGGATAAAAAAGTAATCTTGTGAAAGTTATTGATCAAAAAAATTTAACGGAAGCGGTTGAGGCGCTAGAAAACGGCCAGACAATTATTTTTCCCACGGAAACTTCTTATGGTTTGGGTGGCGACGCCACCAATCAAGAGGCGGTAGATAAAATTTTTAAAATTAAAGGAAGAAAAAGCGATAAGCCGCTTTTAGTGGTTGTTCCTAGTATTGAAATGGCCAGAGAATATTTAGTATGGAACAAGACGGTTGAGCATATAGCAAACAGCTATTGGCCTGGAGCATTGACAGTCGTTGGAGAGTGGAACAAAAAAGAAAAACTAGCCTCCGGAATAGTATCGGCCAATGGCACCATCGCCGTTCGCGTCACCAATCATCCCGTAGCAAAATTTTTATCCGAAAAATTAGGCCGGCCGGTAGTGGCCACCTCGGCCAATCTAGCCGATGCCGGCGATATTTATGACTCTAAGAAAATCAGCGTAAAATCTGATATACTAATAGATGGGGGAGTATTACCCCATAATCCGCCCACTACCATTGTGAGCGTGGTTAAAAATTTGCAAATTTTACGACAGGGACAAATAAAAATACTTTAAAAACGGCGCATCCAAACTTATTTTTAATTTTATTAATAGGCTCTTTTCTTTTTTCCTGCCTTTTAATTTGGTGGGCATGGACGGAAACGGTTATTACCATAGAAGCCGCGAGTGTTTATGACGGCAGTTTAAAACATGAGGAATTTATCGCTAAAATTAAACTGCCTCAAATAGAAGCCAAAGGTCTGTACCTTACAGCCTATTCGGCCGGCAGCGCCAAAAAAATAGACGAGGTAATAAATTTAATAGATAAAACCGAACTGAACGCAGTGGTTATAGACATAAAAGATTATAGTGGAAAAATTTTGTATGATAGTAAATTAAAATTGGTAAATGATTTAAAAACAGACGAAAACCGGCTGGGAGACGTGGCTAGTTTGATAAAAAAACTTCATGCTAAAAATATTTATGTCATCGCTCGCCAGACAGTATTTCAAGATCCGGCGCTGGCCGAAAAAAAACCGGAGTGGGCGATAAAAAACAAGGCTGGCGGTTTGTGGAGAGACCACAAAGATTTGGCTTGGGTTGATCCCAGCAAAAAAGAAGTCTGGTCGTATAATGTGGCTATTGCCAAAGAAGCAATCGCGTTTGGATTTGATGAAATAAATTTTGATTATGTCCGTTTTCCTTCGGATGGCAATATGTCGCAGACCGTTTATGCCGCCGGCAACGAAAAAAAATATTTGGTAATGAAACAGTTTTATCATTTTTTAAATATTAAATTAAGCAATGAGCCGGTTTGGCTGTCGCTGGATATGTTTGGATTTGTGATGGAAAAAACCGGAGAGGATGATATGCGTATCGGACAGAGAATAGCGGACGCGGTGGATGAAACGGACTATATTTCGCCGATGATGTATCCATCGCATTATCCGTCCGGTTATCTGGGATTAAAAAATCCGGCCCAATTTCCCGCCCTGGTTATTGCCAATGGAATGAAAATAGGCATGCCAAAATTTGAAGGCAAGCGCACCAAAGTTCGGCCATGGATTCAGGCGTTTAATTTGGGAGCCGTATATGACGCGCAAAAAATAAGGGAACAAATAAATGAAGTGGAAAAATACACAGATGCCGGCTGGCTGATGTGGAATGCGTCCAACAGATATACCAATGCCGGATTGAACAAAGAATAGGTATGACCTCTTTATATAATATCAATTATTTACAGCATCTTTGTAAAAAATTTGGTCTTATTCCTTCCAAGAAATACGGCCAAAATTTTTTAATTAATGAAGAACCGATAGCTAAAATGCTGGAGGCGGCGGAAATAACCAAAGACGATGTGGTGGTGGAAGTGGGGCCGGGGTTTGGGGTTTTGACATTGGCTTTGGCGGAAAAAGCGCAAAAAGTTTTGGCTTTTGAAATTGAAAAAAAACTGGAACCGTATTGGAACGAATTAAAAGAAATTAAGAAATTGGGAAATTTGGAAATTATTTGGGGGAATATTCTTTATGAAATTAAAAATTTAAAAATTAAAAATTATAAAATTATTTCTAATCTGCCATACCAAATTACTTCCAATGTAATACGGAAATTTTTAGAAACGGAGAACAAACCGGAGCTGATGGTATTAATGGTGCAAAAAGAAGTGGCCGAAAGAATCTGCGCCAAACCGGGCGATATGTCGGTCTTGGCTATTTCGGTACAATGTTCCGCCGAGCCGGAAATAGTTATGTATGTCCCAAAATCATATTTTTGGCCGGTACCCGGAGTGGATTCGGCGGTAATTAAAATAAGGAGTAGGGAGTTGGGAGTAGGGAGTAGGAAACAAGACGAAGGGTTTTTTAAAATTGTGAAAGCCGGATTTGCCAATCGCCGAAAAATGCTGATAAAAAATTTGTCATCGGTAATGGATAAAAAAAAGTTACCGGCTATTTTTAAAGAGTTGGGAATAAGCGACAAGGCTAGAGCGCAGGAATTATCTGTAGAACAGTGGATATCTTTAGTGCGAAAACTTTAATAAATTATGGTATAATATCCGTATCCCCTAACTAAAGTATTTATGGTAGAGGAGAAAGGCAGAGAAGGACTATCGAAAGAACAAAAGATAGGATTAATTTTGCTATCCACTTTTGCTATTTTCGCGATTGGTTTAGGTATTTTACAAATTAGAAATACGATGTACGCGCCTTTCGCGCTTAATAAAAAAATTCCTCCTTTGACCAGAGACGATATAAATAGCAACGAAGCTTTAATGTATCGCGATATTGATAAAGACGGGTTGAATGATTTTGATGAACTTTATGTTTATAGCACCAGTCCATATTTGGCCGACACTGACTCGGACGGCCTAACCGATAAAGCCGAAGTGGACAAAGGCACAAACCCGATTTGTCCGGAAGGGCAGAATTGCGCCGAAGCCGATGTCAATGCGGACACTTTGCCAAACAGCACGTCCCCTGCTTCCGCCACCTCTACTTTGGGGCCTTCGCCAATTGTCGGATCCCCGCAAGATTTGGAAAAAATATTAAACGATCCGGCGCAGATCCGCAAAATGCTATCGGACTCCGGTTTGGATAAAAAAGTTCTTGACGCGACTTCTGATGCGGATTTATTACAAATGGTAAAAGAAGTTTTAAGCGCGACCAGCACTCCTTAAAGTTTATGCCAAAGTTTCAAAAATTCAGCTTAAGTATTTTATTGGCAGTTTTTGTTTTTATAACGATAGCTGGTTCTTTGTCATATACCCAACCGGCAAAAGCTTTATTTGGCGTATCGGACACCGTCATCGTTATTGAGGATTTATCGCAACGCTTATTAACGACTAAAAATATCATTAAAGAAGCAATCAAAAACGCAGTGATAAATATAGCTGTGCAATCTTTTGCTTATTTTTTGCGCCGAACCGCATATGACACGGCAGTTTGGCTTGCTTCTGGGGGCAAAGGAGAACAGCCGTTCGCCCATTATAAAGATTTTGGAAGTTACATGAAAGATGTGGGCGATCACGCGGCTGGCGTGGCTATAGACGCTTTGGGCGCGCCCTATGGTTTAAATTTATGTAAAATTCCGGATCCAAAAATAGATTTAGCCATGCGCATCGGTCTAACCTATAAATTTATGGATCTTAACCAGCAACAAGGCGTTCTTCAGCCAAATTGCACTTGGTCGAGTTTTCAAAAAGATGTTTTAAGCGCCAGTAATTGGCAAAGCCAATATGGCAGCGGCGCCGATATCGCGCGAAAATTTAACGTGGCTTTTTCCGTTGAACAAAGCGATCTGGGAATTCTGCTTAGCGCCACCGAAAAAATTGATAATTTAGTTGCCAGGCAGACCGAAGCCGATAAATTGCAAAGACAAGAAGGCGACGGTTATAAACCAAAAACAACTTTAATTTCTGGCGACATTGTTACTCCGGCCAAAAATATTGCCGAAGAAGCGCGAGCCCAAAATCCAAGCGAACAAAGAAAAGCAGCCGAAGCCGGTTTTTTGGCCACTCTTGGCACTGGAGCGATAAACAGTATCGCAGGCGCTGGTTCGTTATTTTTAAACACCCTCGCTTCTCAAATGCTCAAAAATTTTCAGACCAAGGGCATGCTTCCTTTTGGGATATGCGTCGGTAATAGCGGTGATGAGGAATGTAGAAATAAGCTGGTGGATGTTCTTAATTCATTTGAGGGCCAAACGTCTCCCGGCGGGCGGCAGGCGGCCCAAACCTTGTTTGCTGATTTACTTACCCCGCCCAATATCCAAATTGATCAATATAATGTTTTAGGAAATTTTTCCAGTTGTCCGGCTACTTCTCCAGGGCCGGAAAATTGCGTGGCGGACGACGGTTTAACGCAGGCGGCGCAGGAAACAAGCGTGGGCAAGCCGATTACCATTGTCGAGGCTCTGGCCAAGAATTGGTTGCACGGCGAATGGAAATTAATTTCTCCGGAACGAGCGGCTGATCAAACCGACACCAGCTGCTATCAAAGAGCTTATTGTTATGCCAATATCGCCAAACTGCGCAAAGCCAGAGTTCTGCCTTTAGGCTTTGAAATTGCCGCTTTAAACAGCAATCCCGACACCCCTTGGACTTTAAAACAAGTGGTAGCCGGTTTTAATGATTGTAATTTCGTAAAAGATATAAACGGTAAAGTGGTGGGAGTTAATAACGATCCGGTGAACAAACCATTCTGCCACCTCATTGATCCGAACTGGGTGTTAAAAGCGCCGGCATCAAAATGTAATTTTGTGGCTTTCGGATCCACTCCATATTTTAGCGGCACCCCAAACCGCGCCACGGAATGCGTGGATTTAAGCACCTGTGTGGCCTACGACAAAGACGGCAATTGCGCGACTCAAGGTTATTGCACCCGGGAAAAAAATGTCTGGAAAATAGACGCCGCCAAATGCGACCCGCAATACCGCACTTGTCAATCGTTTAAAGACAGCGCCGGCAAAAATGTCAGTTATCTTTACCGCACTTTGGATACCGGTTATTGCACACAAGACAATGTTGGTTGCGCGGAATATAGTTTGAAACAAGATAACACTGGAAATTGGGCGGATTATTCTAAAGATGATTTAAATATTATTGGCGAGAACTCTGCTATATTTTTCAATAGCAAGATTTCCACAAATTGTTCGGCCAACTCTGATGGCTGTTCATCGTTTCAAACAGCGAGCACATCAGACAAACTTTATTTACGTCAAGCCCCGTATTATTTAGGTTGCTACGATACTAACACCAGCACTTTGGCCGTAGATCGGCCACAAACCATATCCGATCTTAACAAATTAACCCAAAATCCAAAATGTAATAATTATTCCGCGCCTTGTATTGCCGACGAAGTAAATTGTAATTGGTACGCTCCCATCAGCTACGCGGGAGACAGTATACCGGGCAAATTTACTCCGGCTGCTATTGTGGAAAATCAAGTAGTCTGGAATGACCAATGCGATAAAAGATGCGTGGGTTATGCCGCTTACCGGGAAATGCCTAGTAATTATTCCGGCGGGACTGCTTTGGCCTATGTTATTCCGTCTTCCGGTTCCAACTGTAATGCCGTAGATGAAGGTTGCGCCAGTTTTACTAATTTGAGTACCACCGAAGGCGGTTTAGAAAAAGTAGAACATTATTCTTATCTGCGTCCATGTATTTTGCCAGATGTTGCCAAGCAGAAAAACTTTTATACTTACGAGGGTTCGGTCGTGGGCGGGTATCAATTAAAAGGTTTTATTTTGGAAAAAAATGCCGATGGCAGTCCTAAATATTTTTATACCACCAGCGCGGATTTGACTGTTTACGATTCTGTTTGCAGTGAATCATTATATAAATCAGGCGCGACTAGTCCGGATTGCCGTCAGTTTAACGACGAGCAAGGAACTGTTTATTATAAATTATTATCAAAAACAATCGCGGTTTCCGGGTCCTGCACGCCTTACCGGTTAAATGACACCGAACTAGCCGCACCGGCGACATGTTTTCAAAACGGAGAATATCGTGACGGCCAGTGTTTCTACTACGGCTTGCCAAACGGCGTGCAAAATACCGCCGGCACCAGCAAGAGTTGCGCTCCGCAAGTAAATACCTGTCGCGCTTATAAAGGCAACGCCGGCAATAATGTGCGCAATGTTTTTAGCGATAATTTTGAAGATTCTTCCACCACTCTTGCTTTGGCGGATTGGGGTCCAACCGGCAGTATCATTCAATCTTTAGAATCCACTCATGCGGGTGAACATTCGCTGGCTTATAATGGCGCGCTCGCAACCTATAAAAATTTATCTTTAAATCCAGGCCGCAGTTATGATTTAACTTTCTGGGCCAAAGGCAGCGCTGGCGCGACGGTCAGCGTTACTTTAGAAAATGACAGTGTCTCAACTTTGGGCGCGATAAGTGTGGGCGATGTCTGGCAGTATTATCACTTGGGGCCGGCAGAGCTGGGCGGCGTCAACACCAGCACGCAATTGAAGTTTTCCATCAGCGGCCAGTTATTCTTAGATAATGTCCGTTTAAAAGAAGTGGCGGATTATATTTACTTAGTTAAAAATACCTTGAAAGTTGATCCGGTATGCGACAGCAACTTAAACGACAATTTACCAGGCGAAGCTTTGGGTTGTTCTGAATATAAAACTCCGCAAAATAAGCCTATTTATCTGACTAAATTTACCGCTCTTTGCCGCGAAAAAGCCATTGGCTGTACGAGTCTTTATGACACACGCAACACTCCGGATGAGTCGGGTCCGCGCGCTTATAATGTTTGGCTGGCTGGCGCCGAGGGCGCCAATGTTACCAGAAACATTGGCGGAAATAACTATAATTGTCAGATTCCGTTGGGAAGACTCGGCTGTTATGTTGATGTTATCGGCGCGACCGTAAGTGTTATTATTGCCGATGGTGGAATAATTGTTACTTCTACAATTTATATTAAACCCGATACCCCCAGCTCTATTCCTATTTATTTGGTTGCTAATCAACAAGCCACTTGCAGTGCGGCGGATTTGGGTTGCGCTAAAGCAGGCAGATTAGCGTCCACTCCGGCGGGGCCGAGTTACGGAGATGTTCTGGTAAAAAATGATCCCGCTTCTTATAATACTACGCTTTGTCAAAACGAAGCGGTCGGTTGCAACGGGTATTCGTCGGCAAATGGCGCTTTATACTTCAAAGATCCGAATATCATCGGACAAAAAATTTGTTCATATCGAGAAGACGTTTCTATCGGCGGAATAAATTACAACGGTTGGTTCTGGAAAAGCGCGGGAAAATGTGGGCCGAGCGGGTCATATTGTTCCAGCAATAGTGATTGCGTCAGCGGCGTCACCTGTGATGGTGTAGACGAGCAACCATGCTACCCAACTTACCTGCAGACCGGCAATAATTACGGCCTCTGGTCTTATGGCGTCAGCGGTTCTTACAATAATTTTGTGGGTGAATGTCCAGCGGCGCAAAACGGCTGTACCGAATTTATAGACCGCAACGAAAATAATAAAACTCATTATTTAATTAACGACGATCGCCTGAAGGCGCGTCAAAACGATTGCAATGGCCAAATCAGCGAAAAATTCGGTTGTATTTTATTTGATAAAACCGACTCGCCTAATAAATTATGGAATACAGCCCAGTCATACGCGGCCAGCGCCCAGTTGGATAGTAAATTAGTTGCGCCGGTAGCTAGCACATCCAATGATGCCAATATAATTTTAAAAGTAGACCGGGATCGCGAATGCGGCGAATGGCTGCAGTGCCGATCTTCCCACCGCATTTTTGATTCCCAATCAGGAAATTATAAAGAAATTTGCGATGCCATTGGCCGTTGCGACAAGAGCCCGGAATCAGCCACTAAAAACGATATCACCAACTGCGCCAATTGGGTAGGGTCGCAAGAGCTGGCCAATCAGGTTTTAACCGATGATGCTTATCGCAGTCGGAGCACGGATTGGCTGGGCCAAGAATTTAGCGGTTATAGCATTTTTAATTATTATCCAGTGGACGAGTTATCCGAGATTAATTTTGGTAATAATGGCAATCCGCAGTGGCGCTTGGCTAAAAAAGTCCCTTGTGGCGGCGGCGTAAATTGCAAATCCACTGTTAATATCGGAAGTTTTGATTGCCTTCGTTCTGGCGAACCTTGCGGACGCGGTCGGGCCGGAATTTGTGTAAATGGCGCTTGTCTGCAAAACCCCGACGGCTCTACCGCCAATGTGGCCAAACAATCCATCGGTCAATCCTGCCGCGCCTATCCGGAAGAAATTTCACCCTTCCCCAACACCGATTTAGTCGGCAAATCACCTCTTTACGCTTCAGCCAATTTATGCAACGAAAGCATTGGTTTTACTACTGATAAGCTAAGGGCCATGGGTTGTGATTGCGATTACACCAAAATTAGTTATGGCGACATCTTTACTAAATATTGGAATTTTAATAAACCTAACGAAGGCGAGGGTTTGCTTAATAAAAACTCTTCCGCGGTTAAGGGTATTGTCGGCGGTATTTGTTCCGGCGGCGCCAACGCGGATCGCGTCTGTGGCACAGATGACGATTGCGCGGGCGGTAGTTGTCAAAAATTAGGAAAACAAACGCGCTTAGTGGGCTGGCATGGTTATTGTATTGAGCCCGATATTTCCCGGCCGCTGAACGCCGAACCAAACAATTTTGCCTGTTTAACCTGGTTTCCCATAGACACCATTATGGGCGCGCCGGATATTAACAGCCAGCACGTAGAAGCGGGTTTTCAGGCTTCCAGCGCCGGCGGCAAGTATTATTGTTTGGGGGCAAAGGGGAATCAGCAGACACATATCACCGCGCCGACGAATGATTATAATCAATTTTTAGCAACACAGACAATAAAACATTGTGGCGCGGAGGCAGGTTGTACCGGCGGTGGAGATAGAACTACGGATCGTGAAAAAAGAGTAGTTCTAACGCCGGCTATTCCTGTTTTTCAAGAGGAGATTGATTATATAAAGATAGTGGCGAATGGAAGTGATGGAAATTGGTTTCCCAAAGGGGTCGGCACCTTTTATATAAGGAATGATTTAAAAACAAGATATAATGGTCCGCAATGGAGCATTGATGGTAAGGATTTATTTCCGCCTCCGCAAAAATTACCAAATGAAACCATAAATATGGGTTTTGGCAGATATATATATTCGGACGGCACAAATAAAGATGCGTGGGTAATGTTTTATGATGACGGAGACGGTGACGGAGATGACCAGTTTCAATTTGCCGATCCGGGTGGACAGGATATACCTTTGGCGCCATTTAGGAATTTATTGGCCTCAAGAATCGCGGGTAGCACGGGTTGTGATTCAGTTGGCACTGTTGCGGGCAGTGACAGCTATCAAAATGATTGTTTGGGGGGAGATATGGATAATCGTGATGACGGTTGCGCCATAAGAGTTAATTTTGTGAATGGTCAGTTGGGAACGATAAATGTTATCTGTTACACCGGGGATGGTGTAGATAAGGAGGAGGCATCTTTTGACATTTACGTTGGTCTGCGCGAGTCATGTGTCAATATCGCTCAAACCGAAGCCGTGCCTTATACCGCCGTAGGTTTGACTGATCATTTGTGGAGCAATGGCAAATATGTGGTTGATTTCAATTCTTCCCCGTCAAATCTTAATTACCCTTACGCATTATTAAGCCAGCCTTTTGGCAGTTTAGGAATGAGCTCTTTGGCGCCGCAACAACCGGTGAATATCTTTTCTCATTATGATAAAACCACTTTTGATCCGCCGCCGGCTATTGTGGGCGCGTCATATAGTTGTAGCGGTAGAAATTGCTTGGAATTTCGCACTACCACTTTAACTTTAGATGAAACAGTGCCCGGTTCGGCGAGCGGGGAAGGATTAGTACAAGGCAAAACTTTCCTTGGAGGAATTTTTGCTAAAATTGAAAGTGTTTGGAATTGGAATAATTTTGGAAGCTACGCGCAAAATACGACAACGGTAGATAGTTACAGCGGCGCGGGAGAACCATACAATATGACAGAAAATTCCACTAATTTCAATAACGCGCCCAAGATTCATCCGTTAGGCGCTTGTAAAACCGGAGGCAAATGTTTGGAAACCAACAGCAACGGCTTTACTCTGAACGGAAAATCAGCCGGTGATGTAGTGTTTTTAAACAGTGTCGCGCCGGTAAATATTAAATTTTATGCTTTCGCCGACAAAAATCAAATGCCGATTAGAAAAATGCAGGTGGATTGGGGCGATAGCAACAAGGTGGCTTTGGACGGCTATTTCCGCAATCAGCGAGGCGCCGTAAATGGCGCTTGCGGACCGGCCAATACTTGTTTAGTTTCCAGCACGGTATGGGATGTAACCAGCCAAGGTTATAGGGATATAAGTTTTGATACGAAACAGTCGTGCGCTTCCAGCGGCGATTGCCGTTATTTGGATAATTGTTTCTCCGAGAGCCTGGCTCCTAACTTCGGTCAGATAGCCGGTGAAACCTGCGATAACGGTTACGCGCGTTTTGATCATGTGTATCAATGTTCGCGCGATGGCGCTGGCTGGACAACCAGCTGTCCAGATTCTGACATTCAATCTTTGAACGGTGGTTGTTGTGTGTATCAGCCAAAAGTACAAGTAAAGGATAATTGGGGCTGGTGCAATGGCACTTGTCCTAATCCATTTTTGTCTAGTCCGGGCGGGGCGGGGTGTTATGATAAGAGCTGGACAACAAAAGATTCCGATCCGACCAATGATGCGGTAGATGAATGTTTTGAAATGTCTGGTGGTTCATATACTGGTTTTGCCGGTAGAATAATAGTGGCACCACAATAGTTTGTCATTAACAAAAAATCCCCCGACATAACATTGGGGGATTTTTTGTTTTCCTCAATAGAAAACCTTTTTCTGCTAAGGAGATTCCGCGAGCAGGCATAGAACATGCCTGCTCGCGGTAGATGTTAATGGTAGCAAGTGAAAGTGTATCCTCCTGCTACACAGGAGAAAGAAAGGCCGGCGAGCATGTTTTCGTTTACCGGACATGTGAAAGCTCCGCTTGGCCTGCATGTGGCATAGCACACATTACCGCCGGGAAGAAGCGAAAAATTGCAATCGCTATCTCCTCCGCAGTCCCATCCGTTTGCCCAAGGGCCGGTAGGTTGGTATTCGGCGCACGGATCCGCCATTGCGTCAGTCATCATTTGGTCAGCGTCGTTATCAGGGCAGTTACCCATGACCACGCAGTCGTTATCGTCGTCATGGCCATCATCTCCGCCGCCACAGCCGGCGAAGAGGACGAGCAGGGTGGCGCAAACGACGATCATGAGGCCGGATATTGCAAAAAACAGATTGGTCGTCGCATCATTCTTCATGATATCCTCCGGTTTGGGTTGGGAAAAGAACGCCCATATTATAGCGCATTTTAAAGGTTTTGTCAATGGGATGTACAGCCGGTTTTTTATCCCCATTTCATTGTTGCCATCGGTTTTTTGTGGTATAATTCAGGCATAAGTTAATTTATCTTTTTCATGCTTGTCATCCTTGATAAATTAAATTTTTATTTGTACAAGTTCTGGATGTTTTTAAGGCCGCGCCGCAAACTCGGCCTGGTTAGTTTTGTTATTCTAGCCTCTTTAGTAGTGGCGGTTTGGTTTGTAGGCACTGATGCGGCGCATGCCATTGAATTCGTGGAGGGAATAAAAAATTGGATAATTGGTTTAATATTGACAGTGGCTGGCTGGTTTATAAAATTGACATTTTTTATTTTAAAATTTGTCATAGAGGTGGCTGGCTATAATGGTTTCATAGATTCCCCGGCCGTAACGGTGGGCTGGGTAATGGTGCGCGACGTGACCAATATGTTTTTTGTGGTGGTATTGCTTATCATATCTTTTGGCACTATTCTTGGTTTGGAACAATATGAATATAAAAAATTATTAGTAAAACTACTCATGGCGGCCGTGATTGTAAATTTTAGCCGGATTATTTGCGGTATCATTATTGATGTCGCGCAAGTGGTGATGATTACGTTTGTTAATGGTGTTGCGGCCACAGCCAGCGGAAATCTGGTTGGCATGTTTAAAATAGATAAGATTTTTGCTCTTACTGGAGGCGCTGACGGAATAGCGAAAGAGGGTTCGTCTTTTTTGGCGGCGGTAGCAGCCATAACATTTTCCGCCATCATGATGATGACCATGTTAACATTTTTATTTTTGTTAATGGCCAGAATGATGGCGCTTTGGATATTAATCGTGCTTTCTCCTTTTGCTTTTGTTTTGAATGTTTTGCCCCAAACCCAAAAGTACGCAGGCCAATGGTGGTCCGAATTTGGCGGCAATGTGGTGGCCGGGCCGATTATTGCTTTTTTTCTTTGGCTGTCTTTTGTAACGGTAGGAGCTGGCAACGCGCACGATACTATTAGGGATAATAACGCTCTTTCAGATCAAAATTTAATTGACAAAGGTACTAATGATCCACAAGAAGAAAACACTGGCATTACCGATATAATGAGCTGGGCTCAAATGGCTAATTTCGCCATTGCCATCGGCATGTTGCTCGCCGGAGCCAAAATGGCCCAGCAATTGGGCGCGGCCGGCGGGGCGATGATGGGCAAGGCCGGAGAGTTTGGCAAGAAAGTGGCGATGATTGCTTCTGGCGCTACCGCGGCGCGGTGGGCGGCACGGGGTATAGGGGAAGGTGCAAAGAAGGCGGGAAAGTGGGGGCTGATGAATGTTCCTTTGGTGGGTGGGAAGTCTTGGCAGAGGCGGGGCAGAGACATAGCGTCTTGGGCAAAGTATAAAACCATTAAGAAAGGTTGGTTTGGTTTACCTTCACGCGAATCGCGACTCATAGCGGCTGGTAAGAGAATAGAAACAGCATTTGGTGAAGCTGGAAAAGGCAAACCTTTTTCAAGAGCTTGGGCTAAGATGGGTTTGTGGATTGCGCCCACTGCTTTTAAAGAAGAATATACCAAAGATAAAGAAGCTAGAGCAAAATACGCAGAAGAACAGATGGAACATCTGGTTAGTACCAGCAAAACCCCGATTGGTATAGAAAAAACTAGAGCCGAAGCGGAGCTAATAAAATTAAAAGCAACCGGTCAAGAAATTAAAGCAAGAAAAATTCAGGATGTTTTAGAAAAAATGAGTGAAACAGAAAAATTAGTAATGAAAGCCAGAGAAGAAGGAAAGAGTTGGGAAGAAGTAGAAGCTTCTGGTAAATATACAGACGCCGATATTTTTAATGTTAAACGCTCTGAAAATTCTATTCAATCAACTGCTAAAGCTAAACAAATAGAGGGAAAGTTGGCTGCGGAAAAGCAAGTAAGAGAATTAGAGGCTATACGAGCATTACTACAGACTGATGTAGGAAAAAAGCGAGGCGAAGAAGCGACTGCGGTTAAAGCTACTTTAGAACAGTTAACTTTTGATTACGAACAGGTAAAAGCTCGCTTGGTTGCTGCCGCTCGCGATGAAGTGTTGGTAGGCCAGAACAGATTTAGTGAGGCTAATAATTATCAGAATACTTTAAATACACAAGCGGAAGAAAGAATGAAAAAACATTCAGGTGCCGGAGATTTTGTCCAAAGTGTAGCCAAAACAGAGGCGCAACTAAAAAGAATCCAGACGCAAAAAGAAAAATTAGCTGGAGTAGTGAAAGCTGGGAATGAAGATGAAATAAAAAAAGAGCAGGGAGTTCTAAATGTACTGGAGAAGAGTTTATCAGAAATGCAGATAAGTAATTTGGGCGTACATGCCGCAGTTGCTGATGCGAACAAGGCAAGAATTTTGGAGAAGGCGGGGATGGGAAAAGAGCAGTCTATGGATATTACCCCCGAGGCAATTAGGCAGTTACAAGCGCAAGATTTATCGGAATTAATAAATGATAAAGTAGAGGCCACAAAAGAAGGTTTGGCAAAGGCGATGGGGCGTTTTGTGGAGATGCACGGAAAGGAAATGGCAGGCGCTATTTTGGAACAAAAACGATTGCGCAATGAAAAGGCTGCCGGTCAAGGATCTTTGGGCAGAGCCGGTCTTTATAAGTTAAAAGATAAAGGTGATGGAACTTTTGAAACTGTTTTGGTTGATGCTGATTCAAGCACAGACCGCAATTCTGTGGTCAGCAGAAGAACAGCCGGCTTGTCTGGTTTTAAGATTACTTCGGCTTTGGGTCTTTCAGGAAGCATGGATAGAAATTCCGCGGGCAAGGCTATAATTAAATCTGGCGGATCAAAAGAAATATTAGTTAAAGTAGTAGGTGGTATTACCGCCAACCAATTAGGTAGTGTAGATGAATATACAAAGGGAGATTTGGCAGAAATTCTTGATAATTCAGACCTGAATGATGTACAGGAAATTCTGGCAAATTTAAAGGAGAAGGTTGCGGACCAAAGAGGCCTTAAGGGTCTACTTACATTTGTTTTGGAAAAAGATAGAATGAAAGATTCAGCTAAAATCGAAGAAGTAAAAAAATTAGTAGAAGAACTTGGAAAGAGCCAAGGGAAGTCCAAAAAATAAAAATTAGTTTATGAAATTGCAAGTGCAAAAAATATCATTATCCGAATTCGATCAACTGGAAAAGCAAATTGCCGATAATGATCAGACGCTTGATCAGATGTACGAGACCTGGCAATCGCTGGATCAATTTTTTCATAACGCTTCATATGAAACCGATGCCGAATTCAGATTAACTTATTTTCGTCTTTACGTTAGATTAACTTGGAAAATGTTGGAAGTAGTAGATAAGGATTATTTTATCAAAGTGGTTAGACAGCAAGCCGTAATGGCGTTGTTGTTGGATGTTGATGTTCTAAATTCACTAATGTGGTACTTGGGACTCAATAATGCGGATCAAAAAGGATTAGAATCTTTATATTTAGAATTAAAAAAGGTATTTTTGGAATCCGAAGCCGTAGTTGGCGTATGGCAAGGCAAAAATGTAACTGTGGCCGAAGTAGTAAAAGAGATTGGCTCGGTTTATAAAACCGGCGATACTTTGGCCAAAGCGGATTTTGAGAGCAGGTTGCGACAAATAATGTTCCCTGATGAAACAGCTAAAAAATATTTTACAGCCGATCCGGAGGAAGCAAAGGAACGATTTTTGGATTTAGTAAGTTTTTTCCAAACTTTTACCCAAGAAAATATTTGGTTTGTGGTTGACGCTTTCTTAAATCCGGAAAAATATCAAAATGCTGCTCCCGAAAAAGCGCCAACCGCAATAGCGCCTAATGTTAAAGCTGCGCCGGTTGTAGCGCCTAAATCACCCTCACAACCACAGGTAGTTCCACCAAAAAAAGAAGCGCCCAAACTAGTCGTGCCACCCACAATCCGCCCCAAACCAACCCCAACTCAGGTAAAAGCCCAAATTGAATCCCAATTCAAAAAAGATGTGGATGGAAATTTTGCGGACATTGAAGGTGTAATGGCAAAATTAAGCGAATTAGCAGAGAAAAATAATGATTCAAAAATTGCGGAGATGATATACTATGATGAAAAAGAAAATAAATTTAAGTGGAATATTTAAAATATGTCCGAGCCAATGATTACAATCAAAAAAGCGGATGGAACTTTTGCCAAGGTTCCTCTTAGTGAATTTAAAAAAATTCAGGCCGCGCAAAAATCCCCAGCGCCGGTCATGCCGCCAAAACCAGTAATGCGGCAACAGCCCGCGCTCGCCTCTCGTCCCGTCGCAAAACTATCCGGCTCTATTGCGCCCACAAATTCGGCGGGTAGGCATAATAACGCTAAACCACCCGTCCCCGCTATGGCTTCGCCGGGCAAGATGTCCCGCGCTGATGCCGGTTCCCCGCTGGAAGAAAAATTGAGAGTGAAAAGCTCCGCCCCTCTGTTTAGTCCAAAACGGGAAAAACAAGTAGAAGAAGTTTTGGGAAAATTAGGTTTTAGTGTTGTGCCGGAAGTATTAGGAAGATTAAAAAGTTTGGTGCTGGCAAAATTAAAAGACATAAAAAGCGAAGACGAAACCCGCGAACTTTTGGCGCGTTCCATAAAAAATGGGGGACTGGGATTAACCGAACAACAGGTAGAAAAAATCATCAAATCTTGCCGGGAAGTTGAAGGCGGAGGAGGTATGGAAAATACAAATGTGCCTGTTTTGAAAGGTAATTCATTTTCTACCGCCATGCATTCTTTGGAAAGTGAATTAGAGTTGCCTGCTCCAGTGTCAAAAACGTCTGTCATTCCGACGACGAAGGAGGAATCTCTGTCTAGTCGACCATACAAAACGGACAGAGATCCCTCGTCGGCTAAGGCCTCGCTCGGGATGACAAACGAAAATAGACAAGAAGTTGTTTCAAAAATAGTCAATAAAAGCGCCGCCAACGAACCAATTTTCAAGCTTGATACCAAGCCAGTCATAAAAAAATCAATGCAGGACGTTACCGCCTCAAGCATAGAAATGGGGCCGGTAGAGGAAATTAAATCCATAACTCTCACGGATTTTAGAAGATTATCAGGCAATCCGGAGGAAGCGGCCAAAAGACTTCAGCAAAAAATGTTTAATCTGCAAGAAGAATCTTTTGTCTGGTATCTAGACGCGTTGGCCGCCTATCATGTTTCGCCCCTGTACTCCGAATATATGCAGGCGGTTTGTCAGTCGTTGGCCGAGAGAAAATCACTGGCTAATGTACTTAACATGAAAAATAGTATAAAATTAAATGAGGCGGTCGCCTTAATGGAGATGGAAAGGGGATTATAGTATGGAACAATTCGTAGTGCCACAATTTATAGACGTAGAAGACAAGATTTTCGGGCCGATAACCACCCGGCAATTTATTATTTTATTGTCCACGGGATTAATTTTATTTGTTGTATTCAAGTTGGCCGATATTGCTTTGTTTATTTTTTTGGCGGCGCTTATCGGCGGGTCAGCTTTGGTGCTGGCTTTTGTCAAAATTAATGGCCAGCCGTTTCATTATTTTTTATTGAACATAGTGCAAACCGTGCGCCGGCCCAGTCGCCGTATCTGGTATAAAAGTTTTACTAAAAGTGAGCTGGCCGAATCAATTAAATCCGGAAAGGTACAAATGGTGGAAGCAGTAAAAGAAGTCCCCAGAGTTTCTTACAATCGCCTTCGTGATTTATCATTGGTAGTTAATACGGGCGGTTATTATAAGGGAAATGAGTGAGTAAAATATTTTTGAGCGAGTGACCTTATATGCGGCTTTAGCCCATACAAACCGGAGTAATATGCCAGAAAAAATTAAAAAAAAGAAAATGGCCGTTCCCAGCGCTCAACAGCACCTGCCTTTCGCGGAGATAAAATTTGATACCGCCATAATGAAAGACGGAACTTTGCGCGCTATTCTTATGGTTTCGAGTGTTAATTTTGCGTTGAAAAATGAAGATGAACAAAACGCGATCGTGTCTTCTTATGTTTCCTTTTTAAACGGGATTGATTTTCCTCTGCAGATTGTTGTTCAGTCTCGGCAATTGTATATCAAACCTTATTTGGAAAAGTTATTAAAACTGGAGCGTGAACAAACAAACGAATTATTGCGGGTACAGATAGCCGATTACCGGTCTTTTGTTGGCGAACTAGTCAGTCTTGGCAAAATAATGAGCAAGCAATTTTTTGTAGTTGTGCCTTATGATCCGCTCTCAAATAGAAAACGAGGTTTTTGGTCCAGCATGAAAGAGGTAATTAATCCAGCTATCACTGTCAAACTTAAAGACGAAAGATTCCAACAGCGCAAGCACGATTTGGATATGAGAGTGCGGCAAATAGAATCTGGATTAGCTAGCATGAACCTGGAAGTCGTGCGGTTGGATACGCAGTCATTAATTGAATTATTTTATTCTACCTACAATCCCGACATCGCCTTTAGCGAGCACTTGGCGCCGGTGAATCAGATACAAGTGGAATAAATTATTAGTAATTAGAAATTAGGATTTAGAAATTTACAAATGTATGGCTTTTAAACCAAAATTTGCGACGGCTTCATTTAAAGAAAAGGGCGGTTTAGCAGGCAAAGAAGCTGAAATTACCAAAAAATCTGGTGAAGAATTGATAACCCTTGAGGAAGAGCGGGTCTATCGTGAAGGCACCGTTTCCATCCGGGATTTGTTGGCGCCATCCGCTTTTAATGTTGAATCCAATTATTTAAAATTGGGTGATATATTTTGTCGGACAATTTTTATAGTTACTTATCCCCGGTATATTTCCATTGGCTGGAGTTCACCGATTTTAAATTTATCCATAACTATGGATGTGGCGATGTTTTTTTACCCGGTAAAGTCGACTATAATTTTAAAGCAGTTAAGAAATAAGGTGGGAGCGCTGGAAGCCCAGCTCAACGCCGACTCTGAAAAGGGCGCGCCCCGAGACCCGATTCGTGAGACCGCCCTGCGTGACATCGAACAATTGCGCGATGATCTTACCCAAGGCACCGAACATTTTTTTCAGTTTTCTTTTTACGTCACGCTTTACGCGAAAAGCAAAGAGGAGCTTGATCAAATATCGGAAGACGCGGAAAATATCTTTGGTTCCAAGCTAATCAACAGCCGTAAAGTTTTGTATCAAGCCGAGCAAGGATTCAATTCCACGCTACCATTAGCGAATGATGAATTAATGATAGCGTTTAACCTTAACTCATCTCCCATTGCCGCGTCATTTCCTTTTACTTCGGCCGAGCTTACTTCGGATGATGGTATTTTGTACGGCATCAATCGCCACAATAATAGTCTTATTCTTTTTGATAGATTTTCTCTGCAGAATGCCAACATGGCCGTCTTTGCCACCTCGGGCGCTGGTAAAAGCTATGCCATTAAATTGGAAATTCTTCGGACCATGATGATGGGCGTGGACATAATCGTCATTGATCCGGAAATGGAATACAAGCATTTGGCCGACGCCGTCGGCGGAACATACATAAATATTTCACTTTCCTCGGAAAGCAAGGTCAATCCGTTCGATTTGCCGCGGCCTACCGGCGGCGAAGAATTTTCTACTGAAGATATTATTCGCGGCGCGGTTATAACCGTTAAAGGCTTGCTCCGAATTATGTTGGGTACCATGACCACCGAGCAGGATTCCATAATAGATCGGGCTTTAATAGAAACTTATGCCAAAAAAGATATTACGCCTGAAGCGGATTTAAATGTGGTGCAACCGCCGATAATTCAGGATTTGCAGGAAATTTTGGAGGGCATGGAAGGCGCCAGTGATTTGGTTTTAAGATTACAAAAATATACTGAAGGCACATTCAGCGGTTTGTTCAATTCGCCGACCAATGTGGATATGAAAAATCAATTAGTTGTTTTCAGCGTGCGCGATTTGGAAGACGAGCTAAGGCCAATGGCTATCTATGCCATTATCAATTATATTTGGAATGTGGTGCGTTCGGAACGCAAAAAACGCATTTTGGTAATTGATGAAGCCTGGTGGCTGATGCAACACGAAGACAGCGCCCGTTTTATTTTTGCTTTGGTAAAACGCGCCCGCAAATATTATTTGGGCGTTACCACTATTACTCAAGATGTAAATGACTTTTTGCATTCGCAATATGGCCAAGCCATTGTTACCAATTCGGCTTTGCAGCTGCTGTTGCGGCAGTCGCCCGCGGCCATAGATTTGGTGCAGAAGGTTTTTATTTTAACAGAAGGCGAAAAATATTTATTGCTGGAAAGCGGCGTGGGAGAAGGAATTTTCTTTGCCGGCAATAAGCATGCGGCCATTAAAGTGGTGGCTTCATATACCGAAGATCAGCTAGTGACCACCAATCCGGAACAGCTTATGGAAATAGAAAGATCTAAAAAGGAATTTGAGAAACAAACCAAGTAATTTAAACTTATATTATGTCTTTACGCGCCCGCATTTTTATTATCGTCAGCATTCTGGTGTTTTTGATTTTGGGAATCAGCATATTTTTGGTGGTTAGCAATAAAAATAAAAATACCCAAACTCAAGCTGATACGACAAAAAATAATGTTGCGGTAACTGACGGCGGGCAGCCGGGTGATCAAACATCGGTTGGTGTAAAGCCGCCGGTCGGTCTGCCGGCCAAGATCGCGACTCCTTTGGAAGCGCAAAAAAACGGCGTGGTCCAATTGGCAAAAGTTTTTGTGGAACGTTATGGCACTTATTCAACCGATAATGACTGGCAAAATATTAAAGATGTTGCCACTTTTGTTACTCTATCTCTTTGGTCAAAAATTAGCGCCCCAATGACAGTCAAAAGCGCCAGCCAGAGCTTTGTGGGCATGACAACAAAAGTTATCAGTATGGATTTAACTTATTGGTCAGATGCTAAAGCTACCGTGGAACTAAAAACAACCAGAGCCGAAGAAAAAAACGGCATAGTGACTATGCGTTATCAAAATGCTACCGTGGAGTTGATAAAACAAAATACCGTATGGCTGATAGACAAAATATCGTGGAATTAGTACTAAGGTATTTTCTAGGCACGCTCGGAAATGAAAATTTGTTTTCATTTCCATCACTTAGCCCGAAAATAAAAGATTTATTATTTCCAAAATTTTGCGCGGGTTGCGGGCAGGAAGGGAGTTGGCTGTGTGCGGACTGCCTGCCTGAAATAAATACATTAAAAACAGAAAAGGCCGTGGCTAATTTAGATGGCATCACGGCCTTGTTTGATTATGGAGAAAACACCATTTCAAAATTAATTAAAATTTTTAAGTATAATTATTTATTGGAGATCGCGGAAATTTTTAAAAAAATTATTACTGATGCTAAATCGAACGATGCTTGGTCAGGTTTTATCATTATCCCCGTGCCGTTGCACGCGCGGCGTGAACGGGAAAGGGGATTTAACCAATCCGAAATCATTGCTAAATTATTTGCCGAAAAGTTTGGGTTGGAAACTAACAAAAATTTACACCGTGTAATTTATACCGCCCAGCAAGCAAAATTATCCGGAGAGCAAAGGCGGGCTAATTTAAAAAATGCTTTTGTTTTTAGTAACAGCGATAAAGCAGTACCAGAAAAAGTTTTATTAGTTGATGATGTTTTTACCACCGGCGCCACTATGCAGGAATGCGCGAAAGTTCTAAAAAATAAGGGAGTTAAAGTTGTTTGGGGTTTGGTGCTGGCGAGAGGTTAATCCAGCACCTTTTTCTGCACAAAAATGTGCTGGATTAAATATCAAGCATGGAGCGTATATCCGGGTTAATTCTGTCCGGTTTCCAGGCCGGTTCCCAAATCAGATTAATAGCGGCGTCTTTGATGCCGGGGATTCTTTTTGTTACATACTCCACCTGGGTAATTATGCTGGGGCCGACCGGACAGCCCATACTGGTAAGAGTCATAGTAATCACGGCGCGGCCATTTGTTATTTCCACATCATAGATCAATCCCAAGTCCACAATGCCAATCCCAACTTCCGGATCAATAATCTCATTAAGAAGACCCCAGTAATTCTGGGTTCGTTTTTCTGGCGGCACCGGAATTATTTTTTTATCATCTTTTTTAATCATATTTTATTTTATCATTTTTAACGCTTTCTGCAGTGTGGTCAAACCAAGCAGAGCGCATTTCACGCGGCCGGGACTAATAGGGACATGTAAAAGATCATACACTTTAGCCGGTGTTAATTTTTTTAGGCCGGAGATTTTTTTCCCTTGTATTTCATCGGCAAGCAAAGACATGGACGCTTGGCTAATAGCGCAACCAGTGCCGACAAACCCAACATTTTCCACAACCCCATCTTTTATTTCAAGATAAAGTGAAATTTTATCGCCGCAAAGGGGATTATCTTCAGTCACTTTTATTGTGGAATTAGAAATTTCTCCGACATGATGCGGGTGTTGATAGTGATCCAGAATTGTTTCGGTGTATATATCCATTAAGCGCCTTTAATCTTAAAAATTTTCAGTACTTTTTTTAATGCTTTTTCTGCCGCGTCAATATCTTTTTTAGTGTTGTATAAATAAAAACTTAGGCGCGCCGTGGCGGTAACGCCCAGGCGGCCCATTAACGGTTCGGCGCAGTGAAGGCCGGAACGGATAGCTACCCCTTTTTCATTAAAAATAGTGGCGATATCGTGCGGGTGCGCACCGGCAACGGTAAAAGAAAGCACGCCACCAGCATCTTGAATACGAGCCGGTGAAAAAAGTTTTACGCTGGAATATTTGGAAAAACTTTTTTTAGCATAGGCCAAAAGTTCGCGGTCGTGAGCCGCAACTGCGGCTAGACCGATATTTTCTAAATAATCAATGGCAGTTCCAAACGCAATCACATCGGCAATGTTGGGCGTGCCGGCTTCAAATTTCCAGGGGCCGGCGCGATAAGTGGCCGTTTGTTCTTGCACGGTTAGCACCATATCGCCTCCATACATAAACGGTGTCATTTCATCTATGAGCGGTTGTTTTACATACAAAACACCGACACCGGTGGGACCCAACATTTTGTGAGCGGAAAAAGCAAAGAAATCACAATCAATGTCGCGTACATTTATTTTAGAGTGTCCGGCGATTTGCGCGCCATCAATTAGTACTTTGGCGCCGACAGCATGGGCCAGAGCCGTTATTTTTTTTACGGGTACAATTGTGCCGGTCACATTTGACTGGGCCGTAACACAGACCAACTTGGTTTTTTTTGACAGGATCTTTTTGTAGGCCGGTAAATCCAGCAGGTAATCCGCGGTTAAGGGAATAATTTTTAAAATCGCGCCACATTCCTTGGCCAGTTCCTGCCATGGCACCAGGTTGGCGTGGTGTTCTAGAGCGCTGACTATTATTTCGTCACCCTCGGCAATATGCATTTTTCCCCAGGAAGAGTATACGCAATTTATAGCTTCAGTGCAATTTTTTGTAAAAATTATTTCCTCATCTGTTTTGGCATTGATAAATTTGGCAACTTTTTTTCTGGTGTTTTCGTATTTGGCTGTCGCTTCTTCCGAAAGCGTATGAATACCGCGGTGGATATTGGCATTGCTGGTTGTATAATATTTTTGTAAGGCCGCTAACACTGCCGTGGGTTTTTGACTCGTGGAAGCGCTATCTAAATAAACCAACGGTTTGCCGTTAATTTTACGTTTGAGGATGGGGAATTGTTTTTTAATAGCATTATTCATGTTTTTCTTTAGAAAGAAAAGTAGTCACAGCCACACGAATGGTGTCTTTAATTTTTTCATTTTCAATAGCTGCCAGTTCGGTTTCAAAAAAACCCTGCACTAGCAGAGCGCGCGCTTGTTGTTCGGAGAGGCCCCTGGAAAGCAGATAAAAAAGAGCATCTCCGTCCACTTTGCCGACACTGGCCGCGTGACCGGCCTTAACATCATCTGTTTTAATTTCCAGAAATGGCGCGGTTTTGGCCGAAGCGCCTTGGGATAAAAGCAGGGTGTGATGAGCAAAATATGTATCCGCTCCGGAAGCTTTTTTTTCAATACTCCACGCGCCTTCAATACCGCAAGAGGATTTGTCGGTGAGGACGGAGCGAATCCGCGCCTTAATTTGAGTCTGTGGCGCCGCGTGTATTGCTTCTATTTTAGCCGAATAGGAAGAATTATTTGTTCCCAAAATAAAAAATATGCATTTACATGCGGCGCCGCGTCCCATGGCTTTAATGGTTAGATGACGTATTCCCTCCCAGCCATTTGTTATCAACCCGACAATAGTAAGTTCTTCGTTATTTTTTAAAACGATGGTTTTATTGGGAATGGTATTTAGAAACAAAATTTTTTTCATATTATCCTACCGAACCGGTCATTTCCAGAGCGAGCAGGCGGTTAAGCTCAACCGCATATTCCATTGGCAATTGGCGCACAATTGGATTGGCAAAACCATTCACAATCAGGGTCGCTGCTTGTTCTTCGGCAAGTCCGCGGCTCATTAGGTAAAAAAGTTCATCTTCGCCAATACTGGCCACGGTGGCTTCGTGGGCAATGGCCACGTCTTCTTCTTTAATATCCATCGTGGGATAAGTATCGGAGCGGGAAGCAGGATCAAGCATCAGCGCGTCGCAGACCACGCGTGTTTTTACGTTTTTTGCGCCTTTTATTACTTTTACCAATCCACGATAGGTAGAGCGGCCGCCGTTTTTACTGATTGATTTGGAAATAATGGTGGAGCTGGTATCGGGCGCCAGATGAATTACTTTGCCGCCCGCGTCCTGGTGCTGGCCTTTGGAGGCGAAAGCCAGGGATTGAATTTCTCCCTTAGCGCCGCGTTCCCGCAAAATAATACTAGGGTATTTCATAGTTACTTTTGATCCAAGATTGCAGTCTAGCCAAACCATTTCGGCATTTTCGTAAGCCATCGCTCTTTTGGTAACAAGATTATAGACATTCCCAGACCAATTTTGAATGGTGGTGTACTGAACGCGCGCGCCTTTTTTTACAATGATTTCCACGACCGCTGAATGCAGAGAGTCGCTGGAGTAGGTGGGCGCCGTACAACCTTCTACATAGTGAATAGAACTGCCTTCGTCGGCAATAATTAAAGTTCGTTCAAACTGCCCCATGTTTTCTATGTTAATGCGGAAGTAGGCTTGCAGAGGCAATTCTATATGCACATTTTTTGGCACATAAATAAAAGAGCCGCCCGACCAAACCGCGGAATTTAAGGCCGCGAATTTATTATCTCCGGGAGGAACGACGGTGCCAAAATATTTTTTAAAAAGCTCTGGATGATTTTTTAGGCCATCGTCCGTAGATTCAAAAATAACACCTTGCTTGGCCAGATTTTCGGCCAGTGAATGATAAACCATTTCCGATTCAAATTGGGCGCCGGTGCCGGCCAAAAATTTTCTTTCCGCTTCGGGAATTCCCAGTTTATCAAAAGTGTCTTTAATTTCCGGCGGCACGTCGTCCCAGCTGCGTTTGGCTTTATCCTGGGGACGTACGTAGTAATGAATATTATCAAAATCAATGCCGGTAAGATTGGCTCCCCAGTTCGGCATTTTTTTAGTTAAAAATATTTCATAAGCGCGCAGACGAAAATTAAGCATCCATTCCGGTTCGGATTTTTGACGGGAAATTTCCCGGATCAGATCAGCGTTTAATCCTTTTTGAGACGTAAAAAAACTTTTGGTTTTTGTCCGAAAACTAAAAGCGGTATTATCGCCGGTTTGGGTCAGCATTTTTTTGTTTTTATCGGAATTGGCATAGTTTACTTTTTTTTGAGAAAAGAATCATAGCCGCCTTTTTCTATCTTGGCAATAATTTCCGCGCCGCCACGCGCGATGATTTTACCTTTGGACATGATGTGGATTTTATTCGGCCGAATAAAATCCAAAATTCTTGGATTGTGACTCACAATTACCAGTCCCATATCTTGTTTTTTCTGCACGGCGCTTAGTTCTTTGGTGACAACTTTAAGCGCGTCTATGTCTAACCCGGAATCTATTTCATCTAAAAAGGCAAACGACGGTTCTAGCATAGCCATTTGCAAAATTTCAGATTTCTTTTTTTCACCGCCGGAAAATCCTTCATTTACCGATCGGGACATAAAAGCGGGGTCTATTTTAAGTTTTTCCATTTCAGTCCGCATTAACGCCGCAAAAGGAGCTGGGGCAATTGGCAGCTCTTTAGATTTTTTAGCTTTGGCCACAGTATTGCGGGCCAGGCGTAAAAAGTTTCCCAAAGCCACTCCCGCGACTACTTGAGGGTGTTGAAAACCCAAAAACAGTCCGGCTTGGGCGCGTTGAGTTACAGACAGATCAAGAATGTTTTTTTTCTCAAGCATGACCGAACCCATAGTGACTGTGTATTTTGGGTTGCCCATAAGGATAGAGAGCAGAGTGCTTTTACCGGAGCCGTTTTGACCCATGATAATATGAATTTCGCCCTGTGAGATATCTAAAGAAACACCATTTAATATTTTGGTGTTGCCGATAGTGGCGTGAAGATTTTTAATTTTAAGAGCGCTGGGCATATAACATATTTTATCTATGTTTACAGTAGATATTTTACAAGAAAATATGTCAGACGTCAATAGTATGATATAGCTCCAGCCATAGCCGGACAAACAAAAAAGAGCGGATAAAACCGCTCTTTTTAGCGATGAAAATTACATTTTTTGTTCTCCATTTCCGCAACCGCAACCATGTCCTTCATTGCCACCACAAGATCCGTGGCCACACATCTTACATTTGCCGGCAAGTAGCATCATCACAGCCGACAAACCGACCAAAATATATACTACCTTCTCTGCCATAGGCATATTGCCCAACAGAGAGTTTACCAAATTAAACCCAAAACCGCCGACTAAGCCCCAATTTAATGCTCCAACGAGCACCAATACCCAGGCCACCATATGGCCGGAGCACATTTTGCCTTTTGACATACACATAGATGTATATGGTTAATCCCGATTTTACTCGCGTAAAATCGAGGATCCTCGATTTCGACTCGAGGTCGAAATCGGGAGAATTAATCAAAAACGTATTATATCATACTTTAAGCTGAAATGGTAGCAACCAGTAATCTCAGCTTTTGTGCCAAAGCGCAGCGCCAGGAGCAAAACGGTTCGCCTTTTTTGTTTAAACAATTGGCGCAACAGATGAAATGATCGTGGCAGGTTGGCAACAGACAATTGACAAAATTTTCGTTGGGAACATGGCATTTTCTACAGTGCCCCACTATTTCGTGTTCTTTTTCCGGACTGCTAAAGGCCATAGTAACGCGCCCATCAAACACATAGAGCTTGCCGGCAAAATCTTCGTCCGGATATTTTTCCATGTAGGAAACGATGCCATTATGCAATTGGTACACATCCTTAAAACCGTGTTTGACCAAAAATCCCGACGCTTTTTCACAGCGGACGCCGCCGGTGCAGACCGTGACCACCGTTTTATTTTTTAAATGCGCCAGTTGCGGTAAAATTTTTGGCAAATCGCGGAAATGGCCCAGTGGCGGCAAAATTGAATTTTTAAAAAAACCAACCGCCTGTTCGTAATCATTGCGCATGTCTATAATATAGAATTCTTTGCGGCCATGAATCCAATCGTGCAATTGTTCGGGTGACAAATATTTTCCGGTCGTAATTGCCGGGTTGACGTCATCGTTGCCCAAATGCGCGCTGACAATTTCCGACCGAACCTTCACAGATAATTTGGGAAAAGCATTGCCTGTGCCGGGACTGCGTTTAAAATTCATGTCGGCGAAACGCGGGTCGCTAGTTGTTTCGTTTATATATTTTTGCGTGTTTTTCGGCGCGCCTTCTACCGTGCCGTTAATTCCTTCGGGCGCGATAATAATTCGCCCTTTCAGCCCGAGTTTTTCGCAGAGTAATTTTTGAGTACGACAAAATTCGCCGGGATTAGCGATGGCTGTGTATTTGTAGTACAAAAGAATTTCATGCATGGGTAATTGATTATACCAATCCGCCAAGCAGTGTGCCGACAAAGTAGGCGGCTGTGGCGGCAAAACCGCCAAGCAGAAGCATTTCTATGCCAGCACGATACCATGGTTGGCGGGTAAAGTAAACCTTTAAGGTACCAAGGATAAATAAAGTAATACCGGTGATAACGCAGGCGGTCACAAATGTGCGCTGGGCAAAAAATGGAATAAAACGCGCGAATAAATAAATTAAAACCGGAATAGAGCCAAAGAAAATAAAGGAAGAAAATGTAACTAGGGCATTTTTAACCGGCGACTCGCGGTGTTCAACCAGGCCAAGTTCTTCCACCATCATAATGTCCACCCAGGCTTTTTCGTGCTTAGACATAATATCTACAATAGCCATTGCGTCCGGTTTGGGAATGCCTTTTTCCGCGTAAATCTCTGCCATTTCTCGTTTTTCTCCATCCGGATAATTGCGCACCTCCCATGTTTCGCGCGCGCGTTCGGCGGCCATGTATTCATTTTCCGCTTTGGTGCTTAAGTAATCGCCAAATGCCATAGAGATGCCGTCGGCGATAAGGTTGGCCACGCCCAAAATCAAAACCACGCTGGCCGACAAATTGGCGCCTGCTACACCGGCCACCACCGCAAAAGTTGTGACAATACCGTCCAGGCCGCCATACACAAAACTTTTAATGTATTGGCCATGTCCGGTTTGATGTTGCTCTGGCGCATTTCCACTTTGGTGCGCTTTTCGGCTCGCTTCCGGGTCGTGGTGGCGGTAGGCGTTACGAGCCTCTTCTAGGTTGCGGGTGATCATAATAGACTTATATTACACCAATTGGTATACTGTCTACAAGAACCATCTACATAATATACTATATATAGGGACTAAAGCCCATAATATGAAATTTGAAGTATTTTGGAAAAATCCGGGATATAAAGTACGGCCAGAACTCAAGAAGGAAATCATGTGCGATTATCTTGTTGTTGGCGGCGGAGTAACCGGTGTGTCTTTGGCATATTTTTTGGCAAAAAACAGTGCCAAAAAAGTAGTCCTCATAGAAAAAGAAACCATCGCTTCCGGAGCCACGGGCAAGGCCGCGGGAACTTTGGTAGTAAAGGCTGAACTTGATATGAAAGAAATGCTGGAAAAACTTGGACGTAAAAAAGGCCTCTTATTCTGGAAAGCAAACCACGAGGTTTTGAGTTCTCTAAAAGAAATCATTGAGCGGGAAAAAATAGATTGTGATTATGAACTTCAGGATACAGTTTATGGCAGTACCAGTCGCGACCAGGATTCTTTCATTCTAGGCGAATACGCTGTAGAAAAGAAGATTGAAAAATCAACTCAGCTAATTGCCGGAGAAAAACTTCGGGAGATTATTAATACTACTTTTTTTAGACATGCCATCCTATCAAAAAATCACGGCCTTTCGGTGGATCCGCTTCGCTTTACCCAAAATTTGTCGGCTGTCATAGAAAAATACGGCGTAAAAGTCTTTGAACATACCCCATTTCTGCGCGTGAAAGGCGATAAAGCAATAACTCCTCGCGGCACTATTACTTTTAAAAAGCTTATCATGGCTATAGATTCGGAAACTCGGCACGGCAGGGTAAGAAAAAGGAATTCTACCCTGATAGTTACCAAACCGTTAACCAATAAAGAAGTGGCTTTAATAGGCATGAACCCAAAAAAAATCGTTTGGGATGCCAAGAATGATTATCATTATTTTAAAATTATGCCGGACAATCGGATGCTGATTGGCTATGGAGATAGGTATGTGACTAAAAAACATGCGCAAACATCGCCGCGTGAAATCGCTGTAAACCGCACAAAAAAATTTATGAAAAAACTTTTCCCCAAGCTTAATCTTGAATTTGATTATGGCTGGTCGGGAAATTATGGCGTAACCAAAAATCGGATACCTCTTCTTGATATTAAAGGTAATATTTGGTTCATCGCCGGAGCCGGTTCTCAAGTGGGTTGCGTCATGGCTGCCAAGCACATCGTAAACAAACTACTTGGCAAAGATTCTCCGCTGGAAGATTTTTTTAAAGAATGATTTAGATTTTTTGGGTTTTTTTCCGTTAATTATTTCTCCGTTTTGATACACTACCATACCGCGGTTGTGAAGTTCGCGGAAAAATTCTTCGGTTGGCACCACTGGTCCGGGCGGGTAACTGCCGCGGGCGGTGATGCGGCCATCTTTTACCATTTGGGCCATAATTGATGCCGGCATGCCGATGTCAATATTGCAACCCGCATCTTGCCAATCCGACAAAGTGTTAACAATGCATTCCATGAGGATTTCTTTTGGTTTTCCGTCTTTTTCTCCCCAGACATGTACCCAGAGATTTTCTTTTTC
>JBBUEJ010000040.1:1556-6718 GCA_038056955.1 Patescibacteria group bacterium | reverse complement strand
CAGCTTATCGGCGGCGTGGTGTTGCATCGCGGTAGTATTGCCGAAATGGGCACCGGAGAAGGCAAAACTTTGGTAGGAACTTTGCCCGTATACCTAAATGCTTTGGCCGGCAAGGGCGCGCATGTGGTAACTGTCAACGATTATTTGGCCAAACGCGACGCGGTGTGGATGGGTCAAATTTATGACGCATTGGGATTAAGTGTCGGTATTATTCAACAGCAATTAACTTCTTATAAATACAACGCGGAAAAAAGAATAAAGCCGGAAGAAAATGTGTCCGAAGGCTCACCCGCCGACAAAGAACGCGATGTCAAAGGCATGTTTAAAGTAGAATCAGAATATCTGGAGCCGTGCGCCAGGCAAGAAGCCTACGCTTGCGACATTACTTATGGCACCAATAATGAATTTGGTTTTGATTATTTGCGCGACAACATGGTGCAGAATAAAAACGAGATGTCCCAAAGGCCGTTTTTCTTTGCCATTGTGGACGAAGTGGATTCTATTTTAATAGATGAAGCGCGCACTCCGCTGATTATTTCCGCGCCGGCCCAGGAATCTTCCGATAAATATATTAAATTTGCCGTCTTGGTTCGTCAGTTAAAAGAAAATGAAGATTACAATGTAGACGAAAAAATGCGTTCCTCCACTCTTACCGATGTCGGTTTAAGCAAAATGGAAAAGTGGTTGGGGATAGACAATATTTATGCCGAAGGCGGTGTGTCTATGGTTCATCATTTGGAACAAGCTCTGCGCGCGTACGCGCTTTTTAAAAGGGACCGCGATTATATTGTGGAAAACGGCGAAGTAATAATTGTGGATGAGTTTACCGGCCGCAAAATGCCTGGCCGCCGCTACAGCGAAGGTTTGCATCAGGCTATAGAAGCGCAAGAAGGCGTAAAAATCCAGCAGGAAAGCCAAACCATGGCCACTATTACTTTTCAAAATTATTTTAGGCTTTACGCCAAATTATCCGGCATGACTGGCACGGCTGTCACCGAAGCGGAAGAGTTTGGCAAAATTTATAAATTGGAAGTAGTGGTAATTCCATCCAATAAAAAAAACCAGCGGCATAATCACCCAGACAGAATTTACAAAACCGAAGCCATAAAATACAAAGCCATTGCCCAAACAGTAAAAGAATTGCAAGCCAAAGGCCAGCCGGTTTTAATCGGCACGGTGGCGGTGGATAAAAACGAAGCTTTGAGCTTGTATTTGCAAAGAGAGGGAATTGCGCACGAAATTTTAAACGCCAAGAACCACGAACGCGAAGGCGAGATTATTGCTCAAGCCGGCCGGGCCGGAGCGGTCACTTTGGCCACCAATATGGCTGGCCGCGGCGTGGATATTATTTTGGGAGGCAACCCGCCCGATTCTGTTGAAGCCGAAAAAGTCCGCGAAGTAGGGGGTTTGTTTGTTATCGGCACCGAACGCCATGAAAGCCGCCGCATAGACAATCAATTGCGCGGCCGCAGTGGCCGTCAGGGAGATCCTGGCGAATCCCAGTTTTATCTTTCCACCGAGGATGACCTAATGCGCATTTTTGCCGGCGACCGCATTCGCAAGGTAATGGAAACGTTAAAAGTTCCGGATGATATGCCCATAGAGCAGGGGATGATTTCGCGCATTATAGAATCCGCGCAAAAAAAAGTGGAAGGCATTCATTTTGATACGCGTAAACATCTTTTGGAATATGACGATGTGTTAAATCGCCATCGCGAAGTTATTTACGGCAAACGCCGGGAGATTTTAAACGCGTTTTCTGTCCAAGGCGGACCCGCCTTGGGCGGGGAGGCAAAAACAATGCGTCAAATGATTTTAGAAATGGTGGAACAAGAAATAGAACAGGTAATTTCTTTTCATACCAATGCCGAAGACAGAAAAGACTGGAATATTTCAGAAATTATTCAAACTGCCACCACTATTTTTCCTTTATCCGACGCAGAGAAAAAAACCATTACCGAATTGTCCGAAGGCAAACATGAACAAAAATTGGAAGACGTGGCTATTAGAACAAATCTGATTGAACATTTATTAAAACTGGCCAACGCCAAATACGAAACCCTGTTGGAAAAAACCGTGCCCAATTCGGAAATGCTGTTGGAAATAGAAAAACAAGTGCTTCTGCGGGCCATAGATAATTTGTGGGTGGAACATTTGGTGGCCGTGGATTATTTACGCACGGGCATTGGTCTGCGCGGTTATGGCCAGCTGGATCCGCTCGTAGAATACAAAAAAGAAACCTATCGTATGTTTAATGAACTAATGAATCTTATCCAAAAAGAGGTGGTGTACTTAATTTATAAAGTTAATCTGGGAATTCAGTTGGCGCCATCGGTGATGAACTCTAATGCTTTGAATTTTAGTGGGGCGGTTAAGACGGCAGATAGCGAAGAGCATATAGCTAAGGGTGGAAAAGAAAAAGATGAATCCGGAAAAGTTATTGGCCGCAATGATTTGTGTCCGTGTGGTTCTGGAAAGAAATTTAAAAGGTGTCATGGCGCATAAAAAAAGAAGCCGTCCTCTCGGGGCGGCTTAGCAGATCTAGCGCTTCCAAACTATCCGGCGCATGTTGTCTCCTTGTATGGTTCCCAGTCCGGGCACCGCGTAATCGTCAGCGCCAGATTCTCGCGCTTGATAATTTGGAACAACGCCTCTGCGATGGCGCAACTATCCGGTTTGTCCGGCTTTAAGTTATCACAGTTCCAGCATAGGCATTCAGTTTTCCGCATAGCCTCGGTAGTGGGGTTTACCCAAACTTTGGCTCCATAATGAACTTGCTGTTCCGGCACCTTCTTCATCGTCATGGCGTATTCTCCTTGTGTGAGTTAGTATCCATAATATATAATTAACTAAAATTAGTCAATCTCACTCGTTCGGTTCTTTCCCCTTTGAGAGGAGAGACAGAGAGAGGGGTATAGGTCAAGCAAACAAAATACCCCCACCCTGCCCTCCCCCTAAAAGGGGGAGGAACGATAAAAATAATAAAAAAGCCCTTGCCAAAAATATCCAAATGCATTAAGATTAAGCAAACTTAGATAACGCACAATTCTTAATTCATACTTCATAATTCATGCCCGTATGGCCGTAAGAACCCAAGTCAAAAGTCTTTCCCGAGAAAATCTAAAATGGCGAGTTTTTACTATTTTCATCTTAACTGTTTTTTGTTTATTAATAGTATTTCCGGTTTATGCCAATAAAGGTATTGATTGGGTGAATAAAAAAGCAAACTTGGGCCTGCCAAATTTTCCCGCTTCCGGTTTTAACTTGGGTCTGGATTTGCAAGGCGGCGCGCATCTTATTTATCAAGCCAACACCGAACTGATACCGGATGCTGACAAAGCCAGCGCCGTGGAAGGAGTGCGCGATGTTATTGAACGTCGTGTGCGCGGCGGCTTGGGCGTGGCCGAGCCTTTGGTGCAAACCACCAAAGTAAACAATGATTACCGGGTAATTGTGGAATTGCCGGGCGTTACCGACGTCAATCAAGCTATAAAAATGATCGGGGAAACCCCAATTTTGGAATTTAAAGAAGAAAATAATGAACCACTGCGGCCATTAACAGCCGTGGAAACAAAAGAAATGAATGATTTTAACGCGCAGGCGCAAAAGAAAGCAAAGGAAGCGCTGTTGGCCATAAAAGGAGGCATGAGTTTTGCTGACGCGGTAGTTAAATTTTCTGAAGAAGAAAAAACCAAAACCAATGGCGGCGCTTTAGGTTTGATTGACGATAAAGTTTTGCCGGATATTTATAAATGGGCTGCCGAACACAAAGACGGAGAAATCAGCAAGGTTTTGGTAAAAAGTTTTGATGGTTTGAATATCGCGCAAAGAATTTCCGCGCAAGAAGAAGTAGGGGCAGGTTCCACTACTCTGAAATTATATAATGTCGCCAGGATTTTTATACAAACAAAAAAACCGATAGACATCGTGCCGCCGTCCGAACAGTGGAAGAGCTCGGGTTTATCCGGCGGTCAGCTCAAGAGGGCCGAAGTAAGCCAAGATAGTAACACTGGTCAGGTTCAAGTGGCTTTGCAGTTTAATGACGAAGGCACGCAATTGTTCGCTGATTTAACCAAACGTAATGTCGGTAAGCCGGTGGCTATATTTTTGGATGGCACGGCCATTAGTATTCCCGTGGTCAACGAACCGATTTTAAACGGCAGCGCGGTAATTAGCGGCAGTTTTTCCGTGCAAGAGGCCAGACTTTTGTCTCAACGTTTAAACTCCGGCGCTTTGCCGGTGGCAGTGGAGTTAATCAGCCAGCAAAAAGTGGGAGCGACACTTGGAGCCGACTCTATGCAAAAAAGCCTTAAAGCGGGCATCTACGGTTTAATCGCCGTGCTACTATATATGATGCTGTATTACAGGTTGCCGGGATTATTGGCTTCTGTCGCTTTGTGTATTTATGCCTTGCTAACTCTGGCGTTATTTAAAGTACTTGGCGTAACGTTAACATTGTCCGGTATGGCCGGCTTCATTCTGTCTATAGGCATGGCCGTGGACGCGAATGTACTTATATTTGAGCGGCTAAAAGAAGAATTAAGAACCGGAAGAAGTTTAAAATCGGCTGTGGAAGAGGCGTTTGTTAGAGCCTGGCCTTCCATAAGAGATAGTAATATTACCACGCTTATTAGTTGTGTATTTATGGTTTGGATGGGAACCGGGTTTGTGCGCGGTTTTGCGGTGACGCTGGCGATTGGTGTTTTGGTAAGCATGTTCTCGGCTATAGTTTTAACAAGAACAATAATGAGATTTGTTTTGCCTTGGATGAAAGAACAGGGAAATGTATTATTCTTAGGTTACAAGAAAATAAAGTAAAATCATATGCTGAACATTCCATTTATCAAGTATTCCAAGTTGTGGCTAGTTGTCAGCGGGCTGATTGCCGTTGTCTGCATAGTATTTTTAGCTATATGGGGCCTAAAGCCCGGCATTGATTTTACCGGCGGTTCGTTATTAGAATTATCTTTTACAACCAGACCGGAAACAGCCGAAATGCAAAATGTATTTAATGAGGTTGGATTAAAAAATATCTCAATTCAAAAAGCGGGGGATTACGGAATTATTGTCCGGACAAATTTTCTTACCGAAGAAGAACACCAGCGCGTTTTAAGCGGAGTTCAGGCTAGACTACAAACAGCGGCCAATCAGGTTCATGAAGA
>JBBUEJ010000040.1:0-1456 GCA_038056955.1 Patescibacteria group bacterium | reverse complement strand
TATGTCCGATAATGCAATTCGACACCTGGTAGCGCTGTGCGCTGCCATTATTTGCGCTTTGGCTTATTATAGCGGCTGGGTTTCCAGCCAATTTGGCTGGTGGTGGACAATTTTTGGTGTTCTTATAATTTACGGCGGAGTATACCAAATCGTGAAGAAATAAACGAATTTTTATGCCAGCTGCAGAATTGCCATTTGGCGTTGTTCTAGATTTGTCTTTTTGGGTAGAAATTTTAAATTTGCCAACTGGCCAAAGAGTGTCGGCTATTTTTGCTATTGTGGGGTGGGCAATAACGGCCTTGATATTTTTTTTCATGGGCGCCGAGCTTTGGATAAAGGTTAGGCAAAATAAATATATGAGCAGTTGGGAGTGGATTTTGCTGGCAGTAGATGTGCCGCCAGACACGATTCAAAGCCCCAAAGCGGTTGAACAAATTTTTTCTCATCTTAGCGGCGCTCTTTTTGAACCCAATATCGGGCAAAAGTACTGGCTAGGGGCAAGGCAAAGATGGTTTAGTTTGGAGATTATTAGCTTGGAAGGTTATATTCAATTTTTAATTTTTACCGAAGCCACCTACCGAGACTTGGTGGAAGCGGCGATTTATGCCCAGTATCCTATGGCCGAAATAACCGAAGTAGAAGATTATGTCGGCGCTATTCCTAGTTCATACCCTAACGATACTCACAATATGTTTGGACTAGAATTTGGGTTGGCGGCAGAAGATCCATACCCCATCAGGACCTATTCGGAATTTGAACATAGCATTACCCCGGATTATACCTTTAATGACCCAATGGCCTCTATTTTGGAAAATTTTACCCGCATCGGCGCCGAAGAAAATCTTTGGTTTCAGATTATTATAGAACCAATTTCGGGTAACTGGAAAGTAAAGGGCATAGAATTTGTCAAAGCGCTTATAGCGAATAAAAAACCCGCGTCCACACAATTTTTTCTATTCAAATTATTTAATGTTATAGTTGAGGAACTTTTAAAGGCTGTTAGGCCGCCAGCCGAAGGCCCGGTTATTAAGAAAAAAGAAGAAATGCCCGGAAAAATTACCGATTTAACCCCCGGAGTAAGAGACACAATCGCGGCTATAGAGGAAAAAATTTCCAAAGTCGGCTTTAAAACAAAATGCCGGGCTTTGTATGCCGCGCCGCCGGCAGTCTTTAATCCCAGCCGTTGTTTGGATGGTTTGGTGGGCTCTCTCAATCAGTTTAATTACAGCGGCCGCAATGCTATAGTGCCGGTATTGGCCACAGCCGCTCATTACGCGTTTAAAGATTATCTTACCTCCGCCATTAAAAAAAAGTTTGTGAGCGCGTTTAAGAAAAGAAAGATGAGAGCCGGTAAAAATCCATATATTTTAAATATACAGGAACTTGCCACTTTGTGGCATTTCCCATTGCCGTTGGTCAAAACTCCGCTATTACAAAAAACAGCCAGCAAGAGAGC
>JBBUEJ010000039.1:0-10397 GCA_038056955.1 Patescibacteria group bacterium | reverse complement strand
GGGTAAGATACCTAACAGTTTACACTATGTCGCATTTCTATTTAGAATACTACGGCGCCCCCAAGCCAACTTGCTGTTTTTTTGCTAATTTAAAGCAAAAACAAGCCGTGGAAGGCTTGCTTTTCTGGCTATTTTAAAAAGTGTTTATAGATAATCGGTTTCGACAATTCGCAGGGCCTCCTTTTGAGTTAGTACTGTCTTTTGCCCGTTTTCATCTTCCACAATCAAACGTCCGTCTTCATTAGTATTAAAGATACGATCTTTGTCATAAATAAATACGTCTTTTCTTTCTATTTCGTCCCAAATTCTGGCCGCATGGCCGCCGTTGGTTTTTACAGGTTCAAGCAGAACATCTCTGTCGGGGAGCAAAGCTAACTGTATGTCTTTGTCGCTTTTATCAAACACGGTCTGCCTAAAAGTTTTTAACCAATCCGGTTGATTAAGTTTAAATTTATCTTCCGCGTCCAGTATTTTTTCCATCATAGCCAAACTGCGGCTATCGGCGCTGGAAATACTTTCCTGAGTTAATCCGATTTGATATAAAGCGTTAATCCTGCTTTGTAAAAACTTGTCCGCGCCGCCTCGTAAAATTAATGAATTCTGCAAACGCTCTATGGCGCTGTCCACCATTTTGTCATATACCCGCACAAACTCTTTGGGATTAGAATTGTGTTCTTTTAAAAACTGATCAACTGTTTTTTCTCCGGCTACAACCTCCGGCGCGGCTGAAACTTTTTCTTCAGAAACTTTAGCGCCGCCAACCGCGGATTCTTTTGGCGCGTGATGAACTACGGCCACCTCTTTTATATTCGCGTCCACTTTTACCGGCGCATGCGAAGTTGCCGATTCGGCTAGTACATTTGCATTTGAGTTTGGTGTGTGACTTACTCCAGCGTCATCCGGAAAAGGATTTATTAAGTAATCCCCTTTCTGGCCGGAAACCGCGCCCGTGTCAACAATCTTGAATGTTTCTTTTCCCTCACTCACAGGCTCTTCTACCGGCGCGCTTTCGGCCGATTTGGTTTCAACCCATTTGTAATTTTTATTAAAAGTTACATTCTCCTCGCTGGCCAATTTGAAATGCGGCTGGCCTTGCGCGTCAGTATATACTTCCACTTGCGCGCCGGCATGCACGGTCACGGGGTAGCCCCACTTCCCGCCTTCAAACTTGAATCCCATATCTTTTAACTCGCGCACTTTCCAAAGATGAATTTCGTTGGCAGTCCAAGGCTTACTGTCGGCATGTGTAAAAACATCCTGGTGGCTATGAATTATTTTGTTGACCCCGTGTAAAATGCCTTCTTTATTATTTAAAACTTCTACCGCTATTGTGTGATCCATGCGCTCTGGGGTTGCCACAGGAACTTCGTGAGCAGGCTCCGCTATCGCCGGATGTTCCGACGCGGCAGAAATTTCGTGATGTTCCTCCAATTTAGGCGCTGTTGAAACTTTATGATCTGTAAATATTTCGGTAGGGTGAGTAATGAAATGCCCTGCGCGCTCCGCGTTTTCAATAACATGCTTTACGTTTTGAATAAAATTATCAGATACCGTACTGGCTACCCCCTGTTCTTTTATCGCATTTATTAATTTATCGATGCTTTGTGATGGTAATTCCGCGCCAGAAACAGCTACTCCATAAATACCAAAACCGCGCGCCACTGTACCGAGCGCTTTTATAAAATCAAACGCTCGCGCTTTACCACTCGCGCCTTTTTTCTCTCCCTGTCCCGTCAAAGCCCGCACTGTTTCAATGGTTGAATTTACCAATACATCTTTGGCAACAAAAACCAGCTCCGTTTTTCTAGAATTGTTCTTTAAATCTCGTTTAACGTATTCTTTTTTTGCTTTTCCCACTCGTTCGGCTATGGAAGCCCCCGCATAGGCAACTCCGCGCAACAGAGTAAAGCCGGCAGCCGTAAGCGCGAAGTTCATCGCGTCTTTGGCTATTTTAATGCCGGAAATTTTGGCTTGCACATACGCGTCTAAAACGCGCCGCACTTCCGCATCTCTTTCTTTGACAGCCATTTCTATGTCCCGCTGATGTTTTTCAGCAATTGTTATTAATCTGTCTAATAATTCTTTTTTTGCCTCTGGCGAAATGCGGGCGGATTCCACTTGCGTTTTAAATTCAACCAAACGTGTTTCTATTTTTTCGCTTTCAGCCAAAATTTCTTTTCTATCAGCTTTTTTTACAGATTGCATTAAATTTTGATACGCTTCGGCAATGGCTTTTTTTGAACTTTCTGATTCTTTTCTTCCCTTCCACCACTCAGCTAAGTCGCCTTTTCCGGTCCAGCCTTGCATAATATCGGTAACCAACTTTATACCCAACCCAGATGTAATGGTGTCGTAACTCATTTTCCCGGCCATTTTTCCGGTTTCACGATTAAAAATAGCGTCGGAAATTTTTTTACCGCGTTCTTTAAACTTTCCCCAAAGGTTTTTCTTCGGTTCCGTCTGCGAAGATGGCGTCGCGGATTCTGTCGCCGCAGGTTCTACTCCCACAGGCTTGACAACCTCCAGCGCTATTGGCCTGGACTCTACAAACAATTTGATTGATGGCGGCGCTTCTTCCGGTTTTTTTTCTTCTGTCGGTTCTTCTTCTCTTAACCCCATGGCGGCCACAAGTTTTTCCACTCCTTCATCCTTTTTGTAGGGTTCTGTTTTTACTGGTTCCTGTCCGATTGAAGGATACAAATTCTCCAAGATGTCATTAAACTCATCAAATTTATTTTTAAACTGTTCGTAATTTTTCTTTTTTAGCAAATTCCACATTTCTTCCAGTCTGGTTCTTAAATTTTTAATTGACTCCTCTTTGCCTCTTTTTAAATTATGACTTTTTATATAGCCAATAAACTCTTCCATGTTATATTTGGCGTCTACGAATTTCTCTTCCCACTTTTTAAATTCAATATCTTCCGAAGCGGCCTGGATTTCTAGTTCTTTAATATCTTCTTTTTTTTCATCAGAGACGACCGCCTGTTCGTCAGATGAGGCTTCGCCTTGGGCGACAAACTGCCACTTTTCTAGTTCGCTATGCAGAGTTCTTTGCCCTATTTTTTGGATATTAGATTTTTCTTTGTTTTTTGACATACCAAATATTCTAAGCGATAGCATCAAGCTCTTTAGCCGTATTTGAATTTATTTCATGAACCGCTTGCTGATACTTTTGATCTATATTTTTTAATTCATCGCTTAGTTTTTCGTCTGATTTTTTGGTGGCAGTTTGCAAATAGTTGGCTTCCAAAACATCCGCCAGGTCATCCAGCTGAACTTCGGTCATTTGTGGCAATAAAACAAGAAGGGCCTCGCGTTCTTCCGCGGAGACGTCTAGTGAGGCCACTAGAAAACCCAACCTCTTTCCCCTCTCTTCGGCTGAAGACATATGAATCAATTTAACTGATTTGGCTATGAGTTCCTTAATTACCAAATAAGCGGCGCCGTTTGTATCTTAAAACCCAAAGACTGGAAATTAAAACGCCAACCAACAAACCAACGGCTGAATTGATAAAAATATTGGGACGAGCGAACCAGCGCGAAGCCAGCGGGATGCTGACCGCTTTAATAGCCACATCTCCTCCCAGATATTCCCAACCCTGCGCCGCTAAAATTTGTGTAATCGCATTAGCTAAATTTACAGCTTCATTTTGGCTGTAACTATAGACGGTTATATTCATCAGACTGGCTCCATACACCATGGTCGCTTGAACATCTTTGGTCCATTTCTTTCTTTGCTCACGATCATTTAAATTCTTCCATGGCTCCCGATCAAACGAATAACCGTTTGAGCTCATCGTTTTATTGTAAAAATCGGTGGTTTTCATTACTTGCGCCAAATTTGCCCCGATTCTTTCGGCCGATCGGGCTTGGGTGTACGGATCAACACCAGCCCGATCTCGGGAAATTATTAAAGCCTGGCTAGTGGCGCTGTATTGTTTGGGAAAAAATAAGCTAGCCACAGCTGACAAAACCGCAAAAACCAAACCCCAAGTCAAAATCAATTTGGCGTGCTTTTCTAAAGTATGGAACATATGAAAATAAATTATTTTGTCTGCGTTACTTTTACCGCCAATTCCAAAGTCTTTCCTCCTCTTAAAACTTTAACATTAAACACCTGACTATTACTTATAATATACCATAAATTATCGGCAGTAACAACCCGGCCGTTAATTTCCGTCAGTACATCCCCGCGACGCAACGGATTGGCGGAAGACCAAACGCTCGTTACCATAAAACCTTGCACTTTTTGTTTGGCAAAAACAATAACTTGCTCTTCGCTAAACCAGCCGTCCACTCCCAGCGACGGATAAGACAAGGTTTGCTGGCTTAATACTTTTGGTAAAATTCTGGTTATATAAAAACTCGGCAGTAATAAATTTTTTTCGGTTATAAAACCAACTACCCGTCCTTGGTTGTTTATGGCCACTTGACCGGTATTAAATGAACCACTCAAGGAATAAGACAGCGCGGGCGCGGAATCCAAATGCGGAATTTTATAATTTAAAAACGGATAAAGCGCGGAGCCGTGATACCAGAAGGAATTTTGCCAAACAAATATGTCGTCCAAAGAATAATTTTCGTCGTTAAAACTGACAACCTTGAACTGTTGATCCTTAATTTTTACATAAATAATTCCCGAATATTTATCCAACTGCGCTTTTTCCGGTTGTAATACTTTCCCATCCTGGGTGGTCACGTACAGATTTTTGTAATTACCGTCGTAATTGGGCTGATACATAGCCAGCCAACCGTCCGAGCTTAGTATGATTCCGTCTCCTATTTTTTTATTTAAATAATTTGTTCCGTTTAAATTGGTGGAACCTCTATACACACTCACAATACGGGCGGCTACTTCTTCCTGAATACGATTTTCCAATTGAGCGCGGCTTAACCCCGGACTAGCATATGAGGTAATCCACGAATCTCCTTCCGCGAACCGTGGCCAGATCCACCCCAACATCATGGAGGCGCCGCTCATGCCGGCAATCAAACCAAAAACAACAACAAGCAAAAGTAATTTTAGTCTTTGCCATAAACGATGAACTTCCAGACTGCTTGATTTCGGGGGAAGGTGCGGAGGATGCATACATTAGCCAATTTTTAATTTTAAATTTTATAATTTTTAATTACAAGGTGTTATTTCCAACGAACTACAAACAAGATGAAACTTGTGAATAAAACCGCGTTAAAAGCTAAAAACCAAACTTGTTTTTGCCAATTTATTCCCTCCGGCATTAAATTAAACCTGGCCAAAAGCCAAGCCACATACCAGCACCAGATTAAAAGCAAACTACTGACAAGATAACCCAATGGTAAAAGCTGTATAACCCAAAGCAGTTCCAACATCAGCAAAAACCAAAAACCAACCCATAGCCAAAAACGTTTATTTTTTTCTACGCCATACTCCAGCCACCACCAACCAGCGATAAATGCGGAAAAAAGCGCGGCCAGTACCAGCCAAATCCAAAAACTGACATTCGGCATAATTTGAAACGAAATTATAGCCGCGGCTCCTTGGAATATTCCGGCCAAACCGATAATGGACATTATGAACCGCCAACGTAAGTGCGGTTTTAAGAATGTGGCCAAGCTGACGCTGGATGCCGGCAGTAGCCAAAAACTGAAAAAAGAAAAAAAACAAAATAAAGCGCCAAATAAATACCAGGCAAACGACCATTCTATAAATAAAAGAAACGCTAGCGATCCCAAAGTCATTACCACCAAAGATACTAGATGCTTATAACGACTCATTTCGGCCGGATAATAAACCAGCCACATAAAAGCGGCCCAGATAGCCAGTCTGAATACCAACCAAATACCCACCAACCACCAGGAATTAAACTGCCGGACCCACCAAAGCATGATCAGATTTATAAATAAATCCAGCACGGCGGCTAGTTTTGGGTGGAATGAAATTGATTTTAACATAAGAATATGTTGCATATTATATCTTAATTTTAGGGAAAAGGCAAATTGCCTAATCCGGTTGTTTATGCTACAATTCGCCCATATGCAACTTGCCGAAAACAAAAAAGCCCTGTTTGACTACGAAATCCTGGAAAAATACGAGGCTGGTTTAGAGTTGTCCGGACAGGAAACAAAATCGGCAAAAATGGGGCAAATCAACCTCAAAGGATCCTATGTTACCTTTCACAATGGTAAGGCATACGTCTTAAACATGCATATAAACAAATATAAGGCGGCCGGCCCTCTGCCGGACTATGATCCGACTCATACCCGTCAATTGCTTTTACACAAAAAACAAATAGCTTATTTACAGGGAAAATCCATGGAAAAGGGCTTGACAATAGTGCCTTTACAGGTGTATACTAAACAACGCTTGCTAAAGATAGAAGTCGCAGTCGCGAGAGGAAGGAAGACTTATGACAAAAGAGAGGTCATAAAAAAAAGAGAACTGAAAAGAGAGCTGGACAGAGCAAGAAAAAATTAGGAGGGGGTGCCGGGCTTCGATAGAGGCTCCTGGCTACGCTGGCATACCGAGGGAGTTCTTTACCTCGTTAATCGCAAGAGCAACATAATAAGTGCAAACTTATTTTCAAAAGCCAAAGTTGCTATGGCCAATTTATTTGGTCAACGCGCTTTCGCTCCGGTAATGGCTTAATAACCGTTATCCATCGCGCCGACGATACTCTGTAATCGGTTAGCCTGCCTAACGGCAGGCAGGCGGTGTCACTAACAGAGTGTAGTTCTATTGTAGCGCCGACTGCAACAGAATGAAGTTACACGGCTAGTCAATTCAATTTTCGTCCCCTTTTATTGAGTTGATAAAATACCAAGGGACACTAAGTATGTAGAAGGTTTAGTCAAAGTTATCTACACGCGAGTTCAACTCTCGCCACCTCCACGTATGCGAATTTCGCACAAAAAGCATAAACCGGAACCAAAAAAAACATTTTTCTATAATGCGGGTATAACTGCTCCGGAAGTTTTGGTTTTAGGCAGTGATGGCCAAATGTTGGGAGTAATGAAACCGGCCGATGCTTTGCGGATTGCCAAAGAACAAGAACTTGATTTGGTTTTAATCAACCCCAAATCCACTCCGCCGGTAGCAAAAATTATAGACTTCGGCCAATTTAAATATCAGCAAGAAAAAGAAGAGCGCTTAAAAGTTGCGCACGCGCATGTAACGGAAGTAAAAGGGATCAGACTGTCTCTGCGTATCAGTCCGCACGATATGGAAAACAGACAAAATCAAACTATTAAATTTTTAAACAATGGCGATAAAGTAAAGATAGAAATATTTTTAAAAGGCAGAGAGATGCAACAAAAACCGATGGCTCGCGCGATAATTGAAAAATTTATAAATAATGTTAACGCGCTTTTGCCGGTGCGGCAAGACCAAGAAATAGAATCTATGTTTAATAAAGTAACATCTATTATTGCAAAAAAATAAAAACTACAAATAATTTAGAAATTAAAAATTAGAAATTTAAAAATTTTCAATGATATGCCTAAACTAAAAACACACAAAGCCACAGCCAAACGATACCAGGTTACCAAAAACGGCAAAATAATGAAACGCACGGCTGGACAAAACCATTTTAACGCCAGAGAAAATGGCAATACCGGACGCAACAAAAAATCCGATGTGGTTACCAGCCAAACATTGCGCCGGGTAATGCAGATTAACTTACCAAATTCCTAAACGTATGACACGTATTAAAGGTGGTTTACTCCACTCCAAACGCCGAAAAGGCATCCTAAAACACACCCGCGGTTTCCGCTGGGGCAGAAAATCAAAAATCAAATTGGCTAAAACAGCAAAAATGAAAGCTGGCCAATACGCTTTTGTGGATCGCCGCTTAAAGAAACGCTTAAACAGAGGTTTGTGGAATATCCGCATCAATGCCGCTGTGCGAGAATTTGGTTTAAGCTACAGCAAACTAATTAACGCCTTAAAGAAAAACAATGTGGCGCTGGACAGAAAAATACTGGCGGAATTGGCCGAAAAACATAGCGCTGTGTTTGCCAAAGTGGTAGAAACGGTGAAGTAAACTTGGGTCTTGACAAAAATTTGAAATATAGTATATTTTAGTAACTTACTAAGGCCCCGAAAATGTTTGGTAGGAAGTAGGAATCGTCCCCTCCTTCGATTTCTTTCCTCTTACCAAACATTATCGGGGTCTTTTTTGTTAAAAAAATCATTCCTCCCAGCGCAATGCTGGGAGGAATGTAAGTCTCTCTTATTTATCAATCCTCTTTTTCCACTTGGCCCGAGCTTCTCTCCAGGCCTTGCGCAAATTACCAGATATTAACGGGTATTGCGCGTAAGCAACTTGTACGGGCAGAGCCGGGGACATTGAGTTTTGAGAAATTTCTTCTACCACAGCCGCATGTTTTGAACACACCGCCTTAAAGGTACCCGCTCGCCCATCCGAACCAAACACCCAATACTTATCCGTTTTATGATTCGTTTTCTGAAAGTCCTTAACCGAAAATACCAAAGTGAAAGCGCTGGAATTATATTTTTCCTCTTCAAAAGCCAGCGCCTGATCCCAAGTGGCAAAGGCCTTAAGTTTGGGGAACGAACCAAGCAAATTTAAATCCTTGGTCCGATATTTTTCCCAACCCATCTGGCGTTCAATCGTACTGAAAAGCCAAGTGTCATCCTTCGTGGGCAAATCGTTGATTTGAATCAGCTTTCTGTCCACCATGTAAGGATACACAATCTTCATCATCAACATCTCTAGGACTTTTCTAGCCGGATTATTATACAAATTTGCCCATAACAGAACCCGAAGATTCAAGAAATTGTTAAGCGCGATTAGATCGGTGATCACGATGTGGCCGTCTTTTACTACCAGAGAATTCCAAATATCCCAAGGATGTTTAGCTACATTCAAAATCTCCGTAAAGTCTTGAGTGTAGCCATGGCGCCGGCAAGCCCGCTTAATTTCTTCTATGTCACCCAGCATGTAGCTAGCCGTGTCGGCGATCTCATGGATTTCTCCGTGTAGGCCGTGGCCGCTAATAATTTCCTGCATAGTTTGCGCCGTGCTTTTGGGATCAAATCCGTACTTATTGCACAACCAACGCCAACCATCGCCACAATAACGCCAAATCTTCCCGGCAAAGTTATTGTCTTCGTCAAACAACGTCCCTTGATGGTTGATATCCTTCCACGAATCGCCGCCCGCGCAGATGAAATTATCGTGCATGCAGTCGGCTAGAATGCCAATCGCCAGCTCGCCTTGATTAAGACCGCAGGCTTCGCCAATAATACCATGCAAAACGCCAGCGCGAAGACTGTGGCTCAACCGATGATGCGGAAAAATATGCGGTCCGCTAACGAGTTTGGCGCGGCCATCAACGCTCACGGTTGAAAGAAGCTGGAGCTGTCGGATATCTCCCATCCGCCTTAGCTTTAACGGTATCAAAGCATCAGCCACCAACCCCTCGTCTACACAGAAAGTGTTTTCTCCGAGCGTGTATTGATGAGGCCTGCACATTCTAGATGAATAAGAACCGGTAGGACTAGGGAGTAGCACTAAACCACCCCCAAGTATCCGCGTCAGTTCTGAAGGCTTTTTGGTCGTCATCTGTTACCTCTCGGTGGTTTGAATTTTCAAAAGTACTGTATTTATTATCACACAGTCTCATCACGCCCACAAATAAAAGTGTTGACGAAATGGGGATAAAAAAAGACCCGCTCAATTGGACGAGTCTTTTTTGTTTAAAATATTATTAAGGAGTTGTGGTTGTGGCGACAGAAGGAGTGGTGGTCGTCACCGGAGGCATGACGAGCAACTTTTTCGCTTCAAGCATGGCTGCTAAAAAGGCCTTGCGGGCGGCTTCCTTGGCGGCCGCATAATCTGCCTGGGCTTTTTTTACCGCGGCGCGATAAGCGGCATTTTTTGCCTTACGCTCGGCGGCTTTTCGTTTAGCTTCTTTTTGTTTTTCTTTTTTAGATTCTCTGGATTTTTCCATTTCTTCTTTGCGTTGTTCTTTTGCTTTTTCCATTGCCTCTTTTTGCTGTTCGCGGGTATTCTTTAAGGCTTCTTTGGCTTTTTCTAACGCTTCTTTTTGTTGTTCGCGCAATTCTTTAAGAGCGCTGGAGGATGCGGAATTTTGACCGGATGCAGAGTTATTTTGAGCTAAAGCCGGCATAGCAGTAAACATCACCGCCATAGTCAAAATACTGGAAAGTAGTTTTTGCATATTTTTTTTAAGTTATGTGCTCCGCAGATGCGGGACGATTAAATTAAGATTAAGTAATCAGATTATTTTCGACCTTTTAATCCGATACTATTTTATACACGGGATGTGTGGAAAAGGTTACAGTCCGTCTATTATACCTTATGGTTGACAAAAGTTCAATTTTAAAGTATTATTCTTGCATAAGTTTTGGGTCGGTAGTTCAACTGGTTAGAGCA
>JBBUEJ010000038.1:0-28705 GCA_038056955.1 Patescibacteria group bacterium | reverse complement strand
GTCGAACCTAAATTTCCGGCTTCGCAGGCCAGTGTCCTATCCATTGAACGACGAGCGCTCGTCTTCGCTTCACTACGCCCGAGCAAGCTATTTCTTAATGCAACTTAAACATCCTTCCCAGCCTGTCGCTCAACGGTTCCTCTTCCTGCTCCAAATCTTCTACTAAAAATTGATTGAGAAAATCCCGGATGGGGCGAGGATCGTTATCCAAGAGCGGTACCTGCAAACGGTGTCTTAAAACACTGCTGGTTGAGAAATAAATATTTTTTACTTCGGGAGGATTGTAGATTATCCAATAGGTGGTAATTTCTTTAAATGGATAATATTTATTTCCCACCACAATCCCGGCCTCGGTAATGGCAAAAGAAACTTCCATTGGCTGTAGCATATCTTGCAGAAACAAGATGATGCCGAAAAGCACCACTATCAAGGCAAATAGATAATTACCAGAAATTACAGAAAAAAGCAAGAGCGCTATGCCAACTACAGTCATAATAACATACCAGCGCCTGCTTCTGGCGTGTTTTTCGTATTCATTTACCACCCAGTCAAAAACAATGTCTCCGGTATTTGCCTGCATCTTGCTTAAATTAATCGGCATATACAATATTTAAATTTTTTGTAGCCACTACTGGATTCGAACCAGTGACCTTTGCAATGTGAATGCAACGCTCTAACCAACTGAGCCAAGTGGCCGCTTAACGCGACCTTCACTTAAACAAATCATAACACAATTAACACCAAAAATCAACAATTACTAGGGTTGAGTAAAGAAGAAAATACATTTTCTTCTTTCGAGGCCTGACGTAATTGCAAAGCTTTGCTTTGAATTGCCTTTTAGGCGGCTTTATGATAAAATTAGTTACTAAAGTTGTATGGATGAACAGCCAATAAACTTACTTAAACCGCAAAGCTACCCTTTTTCTTCTCCTCCTCCCAAAAACAAAACCAAATGGGTGGTGTTTTTAGTTTTGGGCGTAGCCATTTTAGGACTTTTAATTTTCCGAAATTATACCATAGCCAAATGGCCCAGCAACCCAACCGCCTATGATTCCATCACCCTTAAGCCTAAGAGAGTCGGCTTTTTACAAACCGTCAAGAATTTTATTTTTAACTCAAACAACGTAATCGCCGGCCAGCAAGAAGACAGAATAAATATTCTGCTGTTGGGCATCGGCGGCTCCGGACATGAAGGCCCGTATCTAAGCGACACCAACATAATTTTAAGTATCAAACCCAGCACAAACGAGGTGGCCATGGTGTCGGTGCCGCGCGATCTAGCTGTAAAAATAAACGGGCACGGCATACGAAAAATAAATAATGCCGACGCCTTTGGCGAAGCCGAACAAGCGGACGGCGGCGGTGAATATGCCCGTAAAATTTTTGAACAAACATTTAGTTTGAGCATCCCCTATTATACGCGCGTGGATTTTACCGCCTTTAAAGAATTAATAGACGCGATGGGAGGAATAAACATAAACATCGCGCGCCCTTTTGTGGACACCGCGTATCCGGGACCGGACAATTCTTTTCAGACAGTTTCGTTTGATGCCGGCATGCAACAATTAAACGGAGAACGCGCGTTAATTTTTACCCGCTCCCGCCACGGATCAAATGGCGAGGGTTCGGATTTTGCCCGGGCCAAACGCCAACAATTAGTGCTGGCGGCATTTAAGAAAAAATTATTATCAGCCAGCACTTATCTCAACCCGATGACTTTACAAAAAATTATGACGTCGCTGTCCCGGCATATTATTACCAACATGGATTTTGGACAAATAATGTATTTGGTGGGTATGGCCAAAGAAATGAACGACGAAAACGTAAAAACATTGGTCTTGGACGACTCGCCAAATGGATTTTTAAGACCGATTTCAAGCGTTGATAGCGCTTATCTGCTCGGACCAAAAACCGGAGACTATTCCGAAATAAATTCGGCCATAAATAATATATTTTCAGCCACCAATACCATACCAATATATACTCCCGACCAAAACAGGCCTGTACCCGTTTCCGCCTCTATTCCAACCGCCTACATAGAAATCCAAAATGGCACTTGGCATGCGGGTTTGGCGACTATCAAAAAACAAGAGCTGGAAAAAATCGGATTATTAATCTCCTCGGTCGGCAACAGTGTTAAAAGACCGATCGCCACCACCACCATCTATATTATAAACCCGAATACTCCCAGCGCTATCATTATCGCGCTTACAGCTAAATTACACGCTTCCAGCACTACCAGTTTGCCAGAATGGCTACAAATAGCATATAATGCTTCCAGCTCATCCAGCGACATCATTATTGTACTGGGAGAAGACGCAAAACAGTAATCTTATGTCTACACCGGCAAAAATTATTAATCAAAACCTGCCGACCATTGCCCTGGTAGGCCGGGTTAATGTAGGCAAATCAACCTTATTCAACAAAATCCTGGAACGAAATAAGGCGATTGTCTCTTCAATTGCCGGCACTACCAGAACCAGAAATATTGGTGTTGTGAGCTGGAGAGGAAAACAACTTACACTGGTAGATACGGGCGGACTTACCTTTTCGGATGAAATCCCTTTAGAAAAAGAAATTATTGAACAAACAGAAATCGCCATCAAAGAAGCCGACTTGATTATTTTTGTGGTTGATATCCAAGCCGGATTACTGCCGCAAGAGCGCCAACTGGCCAATCGTTTGATTAAAGATAAAAGTAGAATACTTTTTGTTGCCAACAAAGCCGATAGTGAACGTCTGCGTATGAACACTTATGAGGCGGATTGGCACAAACTAGGGTTGGGAGAACCTTTTCCGGTGTCAGCGGCCAATGGTTCCAATATTGGCAATCTGTTAGATGAAATTTTTAAACGACTGGGCAAAACAACCAAACGGCCAAAAACAATAAAAGAATTAAAAGTAATTAAAGTGGCAATGATCGGCAAACCCAATGTCGGCAAGTCATCTCTTTTTAATGATTTGGTGGGCAAAAAAGAAGTAATCGTCAGTGACCTGCCTCACACCACCCGCGAACCACACGACACATTGGTGGAAGTTGACGGTCAGCCTTTGGTGTTTGTGGACACCGCCGGTATCCGCAGAAAAGCGAATGTTGCCGGAGAGCTGGAAAAAGCGGGTATCGGCAAAAGCATAGACGCCATAAAAAGAGCCGACATCGTGCTTCTAGTTTTAGACGCCAGCGAACCGATTAGCGTTCAAGATCAACAGCTGGGCGGCTTTTTGCGGGAAAATACCAAGAGTACAATTATCGTTTTGAATAAATGGGATTTAGTAGAGAACACAATGATGCGAAAAGTCTCGCCTGACGGAAAGAAAAAAGGCGGTCTTGCCGATAAAGACTCCGACGCTTTCAAAAATGATTTTAAACAAAATATTTACGCGTCTTTTCCTCATTTGGATTTCGCGCCCATTATTTTTACCAGCGCCAAAACAAAATATAAAATACACCTAATTTTCCCTTTAATCTTCCGCGCCTGGACAGAACGGCACACCATCGTTCCGGAAGATGAATTAAAAGAATTTTTTAAGAAAGTTGTCAAAGAACACCGGCCTTCCCGCGGCAAAGGCACCAAGCATCCGGATGTTTTGTCTTTCCATCAGCTGCACAATAATCCACCCATGTTTGAAATGATGATTAAGTTCCAAACTTCTATTCATTTCTCCTATGTGCGCTATATGGAAAACCGCTTACGGGAAAAATTTGGTTTTTTTGCTTCACCGATTGTGATAAAATTAACTAAGCTAAAGAGAAAGATTATATTGTAAATAATTACAAACAATGATTAAGAAGTTATGAAATTAATTATTGGTTTGGGCAATCCGGAACCAGAATATCAAACCACCAGGCATAACACGGGGTTTTTAGTGATTGATAAGTTGCTGGCCGACTGCGGCGCCGAAACAAAATTTGATAAAAAAAATAATGCCGATATTGCCAAGGGTGAAATAAACAAAAAAAGGGTTTTACTGGCCAAACCGCAAACCCATATGAATAATTCCGGTGTAGCTGTGCGCGCTTTGCTTGATTTTTATAAATTAAAACCGGCCAATTTAATCGTGATTCATGATGATAAAGATATCGCGCTGGGCGAAACCCGCGTGCAAACCGACCGCGGACCGGCGGGGCACAATGGCGTAAAATCAATTATTGAACATTTGGGCACGCAAAATTTTACCCGCATCCGCGTTGGCGTGGCGCCAACTGACCCAAGCAAAATCAAAGATACCGGAAATTTTGTGCTGGGAAAATTTACCGCCGAAGAGAGAAAAAAATTAAAAAAAGTTATTGAAAATATTACAAAAGAGATTGAAAGTCTCGTTTAATTGTCATTCCGACCGAAGTGGAGGAATCCCTCTCGTCTGGTGTAAGGGATCTCTCGACTACGCTCGAGATGACAAACCACAGTATGTCCTACCACGCCGCGCTGGCGCACTTCCCCAAAATTTCTTATAACCGCTATCAAAAACTAGCGGCTTATTTTTCTGACCTGCCTGCCGGCAGGCAGGATTTAAAAAATCTTTGGGACGCGGAAATTAACGAATTGATTCAAGCCGGAATAGACGCGGGAATTGCCAGCGAATTTTTGGCCTGGCGAGAAAAAAATCCAATAGAAAAAATAATGGAAAAATTAAATAAAGAAAATATCAGTACAATTTCCCTAAATGATCCCGGCTACCCGACCCTGCTCAAAGAAATAAATGATCCTCCTTATGTTTTATTTTTCCGAGGCAAATTGCCAAACGGCCACTCGCCGGCTTTGGGGGTGGTCGGCACCAGAAAATTTACCGCTTACGGAAAATTCGCCTGCCAAGAAATAGTGGGGCCACTAGTTGGCCATGGAGTCATAATTGTCAGCGGCTTGGCAATGGGGATAGACGGCATTGCTCATCAGACTGCCGTGGATAATAACGGCATCACCGTCGCCGTTCTAGGCGGAGGAGTAGACAAAAAAACCATCGCCCCCGCCTCTCACCAACAGCTGGCCGAACAAATTATCGCCGGCGGCGGAGCCGTGGTTTCGGAATATCCACCCGGATTTGCGCCCACCCAATACTCATTCCCGGCGCGCAACCGCATTATTGCTGGTTTAAGCTTAGGCACGCTGGTGATAGAAGCTCCAGAAACTTCCGGCGCGCTCATTACCGCTCGTTGCGCTTTGGATTATAACCGCGAAGTTTTTGCCGTCCCGCATCCACTTAATTCCCCCACCGGCCTTGGCCCGAATAATTTAATAAAAATGGGCGCCAAACTGGTGACTGACGCCTCGGACATAATTGAGGCTTTGAGCTTAACGGGATTAGGAGAAATAATTAATAACAAACAAATCCTGCCTTCTACTCCCACGGAAGCAAAAATACTGGGTTTTCTTTCCAAAGAACCGCTACATATAGACTTAATTATCAAAACCAGCGGCTTAGACAGCCCCACCGTAAACAGCACTTTAGTTTTAATGGAAATGAAGGGAAAAGTCCGCAATTTGGGCGGTATGAATTATATTGCCAGATAGTCAGATTGACATTTGAGATTTTTTGTAGTATCCTTAATTTTTATGAAAACCCTCGTCATCGTAGAATCTCCAACCAAAGCCAAAACAATTTCTAAATTTTTGGGCAAGAACTATATAGTTAAGTCCTCTTTTGGTCATGTGCGCGATTTGCCGAAAAGCAAATTGGGGGTGGATGTTGAACATAATTTTGAACCTCATTATATAGTAAGCAGAGACAAAACCAAGATTGCCAAAGAATTAAAAGAGGCGGCTAAAAAGTCAGACGCTATTCTGTTCGCTACCGATGAGGACCGAGAAGGAGAGGCGATTTCTTGGCATCTGGCCAACATTTTAAAAATTGAACCGGCGGACGCCAAACGCATTGTTTTTCACGAAATTACCAAAAGCGCAATCATGCATGCGTTAGAAAATCCGCGCGCCTTGGATTTAAAAATGGTGGATGCCCAGCAAGCCCGCCGCATACTAGACCGCTTGGTAGGCTACGAACTTTCGCCTTTTTTATGGCGCAAAGTGGCCAGAGGATTATCTGCCGGCCGGGTGCAATCCGTAGCCGTACGTTTGGTGGTGGAACGCGAAAGAGAAATTAAAGCCTTCAATGCCGAAGAATATTGGAGTATCGAAGGAATTTTTGAACCAAAATCAAAACAAGTTTTCCCTGCCAAACTTTTCGCTATAAAGGACCAGAAACTCGACAAACTTGATATTAAAAATAAAATCCACTCAGACAAAATAATTGCGGATTTACAAAGCGCTACCTACAAAGTAACCAACATCGAGGAGAAAAAAACCAAACGTTTGCCTTCTCCTCCGTTTACCACTTCCACCTTACAACAGGAAGCAAACAATCAGCTGGGATTTTCCGCCAAACAAACTATGCGTTTAGCGCAACAACTATATGAGGGCGTGGAGCTAAGCTCCGAAGGACATGTTGGCTTAATCACCTACATGCGTACCGACGCCGTTAATCTTTCCGAAAAATTTTTACAGGAAGCCAAAGATTTAATCGGCGCTAATTTTGGCAAGGAATACCAATTATCCGCGCCGCGACTTTATCATAACAAAAGTAAAAATGCGCAAGAAGCCCACGAAGCCGTCCGCCCCACCGAAGTAACGCGCGCGCCCGAATCGGTAGAAACATATTTGGACAGAAATCAATTTAGGCTATACGACTTAATCTGGCGCCGCGCCACCGCCACCCAAATGGCCGCAGCCGAACTGAACGCCACCATCATAGATGTGGCCAGTAATAACGGCTACTCCTTTAGAGCCAACGGACAAACTATTACTTTTGACGGCTTTTTAAAACTTTTCCCTGATAAAACCAAAGAAAATTTATTGCCTCAAGTAACCAAAGATGAAAGCTTAAACTGCGATGAACTAAAGCCCGAACAGCATTTTACCGAACCGCCGGCTCGCTACTCGGATGCTACTTTGGTTAAAGCCTTAGAAAATTATGGCATTGGCCGCCCGTCCACCTACGCCCCCACCATCGGCACTATCGAAGAGCGCGGCTACATAGAACGTGATGATAAAAAAAGGTTCGCGCCCAAAGATATTGCCTACGTTGTGAATGATCTGCTGGTGGAACATTTTCCGCAGGTGGTGGATTACAAATTTACCGCGGAAATGGAAAATGATCTGGATGAAATTGCGCGCGGTAAAAAAGAATGGCAGCCGGTAATTGCCAGTTTCTGGCATCCCTTTAAAAAAAATCTTGATAAAAAAGAAAAAGAAATTTCTAAAGCAGAACTGACTGAAGAAAAAACCGATGAAGTATGCGAGAAATGCGGATCACCTATGATAATTAAAACCGGCCGGTTTGGAAAATTTTTGGCTTGTACCAACTATCCGGAATGCAAACACACAAAATCATTAAATCCCGAAGAGGCCAAACAACAAGAAGCGGCAGAAGCCCTCAATGAAAAATGCGAAAAATGCGGCGAGGCTATGATTTTACGTCATGGCCGATTTGGCCAGTTCTTGGGTTGCTCCGGTTATCCAAAATGCAAAAACATCAAAGGCATAGATATAAAAATGAATCTTAAGTGCCCAAAATGTATCCAAGGAGATATTGTGCAGCGACGCAGTAAAAAACGCGGCAAACCATTTTATGGCTGCAATAAATACCCAGAATGTGATTTTGCCATGTGGGAAAAACCAACCGGTGAATACTGTCCCGAATGTAAACAACCGCTCGTGTTCGCGCCAAAAGGTGTTATCAAATGCAGTAATAAAGAGTGCGCTTTTACAAAAGAAGCGACTTCCACCACTGAATCATTGGCCGAATAAATTGTGTCCCCAAGAGGAATTGAACCTCTATTTCCAGCTTCGGAGGCTAGTGTTCTATCCGTTAAACTATGAGGACAATTTTATACTAACCTCCGTAATTTTCTTAAAAAATTATAAATCATATATTTTTTACCATCAATCACCGCATCCCAAGTACCGGCAGATTGTTGTGGTATACCACCAAATCCCAGTTTAAACTTAGTAACACCGGCATACTGATGATGTAAGTCATAATTGCCATCTATGACTGGCGCAACGCCAAAAAAATCATACCACCGGCACCCTAAACTCTTGCCAATTTTTATACCTTCCCATTGCAATAAATATGGGGCCATTAAATGGCGGTATTCATAATCCGACGCGCCGTACAAATAAGTAAAGGTGTTGGCAAAGCACGTAAACACGGCGCAGGCCACAGGTATTTTATCCTCATAAACGGTCAATTGATAAACCATTGGCGACTGCAAACCTTTTTCATAATGTTTTTTGTGATGCAAATCAAATTTATCGCGACTGCCGGTTTTGTTCATCAAAACCCAAAACACTTCCAAATTTTTTTCTTGACTGATTTTTAAATCTTTTTTCTCGGCCAAATGAATATTATATCTTGTTTTTTGGTGCATGCCAGCGAGAATTTCTTCCTCGGTTTTACTCAAATCTAAAATTAATGTGGCTGAAGGATTGATGTCAATTGTCTTTTTGAAATTGGGAAATTGGGAAATTGGGAAATTAAATGATTGTGGCTCAACTCTTAAAAATACTACCACTTTATTCTTTTTAAAATAATCTACAAACGCATCATAAATTTCTTTTAATTTCGTAATTTCATAATTTCCCATCATCGGTCCTTTCGGACAAAAAGCGTACTGCCAACCAAATGTAAGCTGACTATAAATAATTTGCGCTTGCGCCAAAACTTCCCCCCCCTCTACCACAGCCAGTCGTTCCACATTTTTTCCTTCCGCTAACAAAACATCTCCCCAGGCCCAAGCTTGAGTAAAAGAATCGTACCGACTGTTATTTTTTAACCAACCGGTCCACTGTTCTGAATTAATTATTATTTTTGTTTCCATAGCTCCCTTATCTTACCAGTCTTATTCCATTTTATCTCAAATTTTATCAACCTCCGCGTCAGTTTTTCCTCTCTTTATCTCTGCCGCTCTTTCCTCGGCCTCATTTGACCAACGTAAAGCTTCTCTAGTTCCCGGTTTAAGACCGACCTCGCTGTCTTTAAATTTTATTTCACGCCCGCCTAAATTCTCTTGAATTCTTTTATTTTCATCTTCACTAGCCATATTTTCTCTGGCTTTCACCATCACCCCATACAGTCTTTTTAATTCTTTGGCCGCCGAAGAAAATAATGAAAAAAATGGCGGACGGGTTATGGCAATCAAATCATTCGGTTTGTTCTTGGTAAACCTCGGGTCATATTCTCTGTACGCTTGCACATAGGCCGCTTGCGCTTCCTCGGCTCTTGATTCTTTAGCGCGTTGCCGATGATTTTCTACTTTAGAAATACTTGCTTCTTCCGTAACTTTGGAATCATTGTATTTCGCCGCTCTATATAAACCTCCGCTTATTACATTTTTATTATATTCCCTTCTGCCTAATTTATCTTTACTGATGATTTCTCCGGAAACTATGGAACTTTTTTCTGAAGTTTTCATCTGACCTGACGGTATTTCTTGTACATCAATCATATCTTCCTCTGTCAGCTCTACTTCATCTTTTGCTGAAGCAATTTTATCTCTCAATCTTTCCGTTTGTTTCCTATCTTCGTCCGCGCGCTCTTTTTTTAAATCAGCTACCCTAGACTCACGCGCGCTCCGCGCGATTTCATCGCCGCCAGCGTGTTGCGCTTTTAATTGTTCAAGTCTTTTCCCCAAAACCGGCCCCAAATTTTTTACCGCTTCCTGCTTTTGAATTTCCAAACCCGCTTTGGTTAAAGCCTTTTGTAATTGGGCAGGTTCCTTATATATGGATTCCGCGCGCTTCCCGGTTACTAATTTTGCCCCACCTTCTTTTTGAGATTTTCTTTTTCGTGGTGATAATGACTCTTTTTCGCTTAATCCTAATGTTTCCAGCATATAATTAAATTAGTTTTTAATCTAAAATTAGCATACCGCGTTTTCACTATTTTTGCAAACCAACCCCCACAAATTGCTCTGGGTCTTGCCAAAATCGTTATTTTAATGTAAAATATCAATCATAATTAACTGATTAATAATCAAATTATATGGGTCTCCCCGGTCATAGACGAACATCCTCACACAAACGCCGCCGCGCCGCGCATTTTGCTTTAGATGAAGCATCTTTTAACGCTTGTCCAAAATGTAAAAAACCGCTCCGGCCGCATCGCGCCTGCGCTTTCTGCGGAACATATAAAGGTAAAACTGTCCTCAATGTAGACAAAAGAACCGCCCGCGCCGGCAGAAAAGTTAAAGCAAAGTAATATCCGTTACAAATTCGCGTCTTTATGTCTAACCGCCATTTAGCCAGAAGCATTGCCATGCAAGCTTTATTTGAATGGGATTTCCGGGAACAACCCGCCGATGTCTTGCCTGTTATAATTGACCGCGACTTAAAAGAATTTGGTCCGGGTCTGTACGAAACAGGGTTTGCTAAAAAAATTATTGAAGACGTCCATAAAAATATAGGGAAAATAGATGGGTTAATTGGCAAATACGCCCCCCAATGGCCGATTGCCCAAATCACGATTATTGACCGCAATATTTTACGAATCGGTATTTATGAATTAAAATTCAACAATGAGGTGCCGCCCAAGGTGGCTATTAACGAAGCGATTGAGCTGGCCAAAAATTTTGGCGGTCCGTCCTCGGGCAGATTTGTAAATGGCGTGCTGGGCGCGATATATAAAGACATGCAGAAAAGCGAATAGCGCATGCATATAGATAGTATGAGTATATATGAAAAATATTTTAAACACACCGGAGATTAAAGCCAAAAATTTTTCCGGTTTACAAGAAAAACTGGGAATTAAATTTAAAAAACCGGAATATTTAATTCAGGCGTTTGTTCATCGTTCGTACCTAAACGAACATCATGATTTTATAGTTGGACACAACGAACGCCTGGAATTTTTAGGTGACGCGGTGCTAGAGTTAATCGTCACGGAATTTCTTTTTAAAGAATACGGCAACCCAGAGGGCGAGCTTACCAACTGGCGCGCGGCCTTGGTTAACGCCAAAATATTGGCCAGTATCGCCTATGAAATCGGCATGGAGGAGCACTTGTTCCTTAGCCACGGCGAAGCCAAAGATGCCGGCACCAAAGCCCGAGATTATATCATGGCCAACGCCATTGAAGCTCTAATTGGAGCCATCTATATAGATCGGGGCTACGAAATTACGCAACAATTTATCACACGCTGGATTTTGACAAAATTGCCTTATATTTTAGAAAACGGATTATACTTAGACGCCAAAAGCCGTTTTCAAGAATCTGCCCAAGAAATAACGAGTACAACTCCCACCTACAAAGTTTTGCAGGAAGAAGGCCCTGATCATATAAAATTATTTAAAATTGGCGTTTACTTGGGCAAAGATATGATTGCCGCTGGCGAAGGCACCAGCAAACAAGAAGCCCAAACCGAAGCGGCCGAAGCGGCCGTAAAAATCAAAGGCTGGAAAGGGCCAAAAATTAATATTATAAAAAGAGAAGAAGGCGGTCCGCTCTAAACTGAATCAACCGGGTCGCTAGCTCAGCTGGTAGAGCAGATCCCTCTTAAGGATAAGGTCGTGGGTTCGAATCCCACGCGACCCACAAAAATTTGCTCCTGTAGTTCAACGGATAGAATATCAGGCTTCGAACCTGAAGATAGGGGTTCGATTCCCTTCGGGAGCACAAAATATGACGGAACAACTTTTGTGGCATACTAAAACAATCCCAGAAATTCTGACGACGCTCCGTTCGCGTGAACATGGCTTAACCAAGGAAGAAGCAACGGAACATCTTAAAGAATACGGACTCAATAAGTTTCCGGAAGGTAAAACAGACAGCCTCCCTCTTATTTTTTTGCGGCAATTCCAAAGTCCGCTTATTTATATTCTTCTGGCCGCCGCGGCCATCGTGTTGGCAATGGGCGAAATTATTGATGCCTCGGTAATTATGGCCGTACTGGTTTTCAATGCCATCGTGGGTACGATTCAGGAAGGAAAGGCGCAAAATACCCTGCTGGCATTAAAACAATTCGCCGAAACTTTCGCAACCGTTTTGCGGGATGGCAAAGAACTGGTGATTCTAGATGTTGAGGTGGTACCCGGTGATATTATTATTTTACAAGAAGGAGAGAAAGTTCCGGCTGATGCCCGAATTATCTTTTCCAACACTCTCAAGATAGATGAAGCGAGCCTCACCGGAGAGTCGGAGCCGGTGACTAAGACTGATGCCGTATTATCAGCCGATCATTTACCGGTGGTGAATCAGAAAAATATGGTCTTCAAAGGCACTCATGTCTTGAGCGGAAACGGCACCGCGGTGATTGTCGCCACCGGATTGGCCACAGAAATTGGCAAGATCGCCAAAAAAATCACCACTATCGACACAGAAATTCCTCTGAAAACCAACCTCCGCCACCTCTCACGCCTCATCATTATTGCTGTCTTCCTGATCAGCGTTTTTCTTGTAGTTATTGGCGTGCTCTACGGTAAATCCATAAAAGAAATGTTCACTACCGCAGTGGCGCTGGCAATTTCCATTATCCCTGAAGGACTGCCGATAGTGGTGACTCTTGTTTTGGCAACCGGAGTATGGAGAATGTCAAAACGCCACGCGCTCGTCAAACGATTGCAGGCCGTAGAAGCCCTCGGGCAGACAAAAATCATTGCCGTGGATAAAACCGGAACCCTCACCAAAAACGAGATGGTTGTTCAGCGAGTATATATAGATGGGAAAATTTTTGAAATCACCGGCAACGGCTATGAACCAAAAGGTGAAATGACTCTGGATGGCAAAACCATTGATCCCCTTAATCATCCCGAACTTCTTTTTAGCGGAAAAATTGCCGCCTTCTGCGCCAACGCCCGGCTCTCTTTTGTGGAAGAAACCAGTGTTTGGAAAATCGCCGGCGACCCTACCGAAGCGGCGCTGATTGTACTTTCGGAAAAAGTTGGCTTCCGCCACGATACCTTGGAACAGGAAATGCCAAAAATCTTTGAACTGCCGTTTGATTATCAAAAAAAGTATCATGCCACAATACGAACAATGGACGGAAAAAACTTCCTTACTATCGTTGGCGCGCCGGAGCAAGTGCTGGAGCTTTGTAAAACTGTCTGGCACAAGGATGGCGCCGAAATTTTAAATGCAGAGAAGAAAAAAGAATTGGAATCAGCCTTCCACCAACTAGCGCAAGACGGTTTAAGAGTGGTGGCGTATGCGACAAACTCCGACGTTAATCGGAGCGTTATTGATCCGGACACTCTGCCGTCTCTCTCTTTTGTTGGTTTCTTCGGGATGAAGGACGCGCTTCGCCCCGAAGTCAAATCAGCGGTACAAAGAGTAAAGTCAGCAAACATACGCGTGGTAATGATTACCGGCGATCACCGTCTCACCGCCACGGCCGTCGCCAAAGAAGCCGATATTTATCAAGAAGGCGACATGGTCCTCACCGGTGAAGAAATCGATTCCATGTCCGATACGGAACTCGCGGAAAAACTCGCCCGCGCTTCTGTCTTCGCGCGGGTCACGCCGGATCATAAACTGCGCATCATTGAGGCCTACCGTAAACGGGGCGAAATAGTGGCTATGACCGGCGACGGCGTAAACGACGCGCCCTCTCTTGTCGCCGCCGACCTCGGCGTCGCTATGGGGAAGATTGGCACGGAGGTAGCCAAAGAAGCCGCAGATATTGTGCTGATGGATGATAATTTCGGAAGCATTGTATCGGCCATAGAGGAAGGCAGAAGTATTTATAAAACAATCAAAAAAGTTGTTCTCTATTTGTTTTCAACTAGCGTTGGCGAAGTGCTCACTATCGCGGGCGCGTTATTCCTCGGCTATCCGCTCCCTATTTTGGCGGCGCAGATTATTTGGCTGAATTTTGTCACTGATGGTTTTCTTGATGTGTCTCTCGCGATGGAGCCGAAAGAAGAAGGATTATTGCGCGGCAACTTTGAGCGACCCAAAAAGTATCTAGTTGACAAACTTATGGCGCAGAGAATGTTTATCATGGCCGTCCCCATGATGATCGGCACGCTTTTTCTTTTCAAGGGATATTTTGAAAATGATCTTGCTAAAGCCTGGACCGTCTCGCTGACCGCGCTAGCCGTCTTCCAGTGGTTCAACGCCTGGAATTGCCGGCACGAAAGTAAATCAATTTTCCAGATGAATCCTTTTTCCAATAAGTGGCTGATTGGCGCCACCATTACCGTCGTCTTTTTGCAGTTGTTTGTAATCTATAATCCGTTTATGCAGAAATTCCTGCGTACCGCCTCGCTTGAGCTTTCCGACTGGCTAATGATCATCCCCATCGCCGCTTCTATTATTATAGTTGAAGAAATACGAAAATTTTTTTACCGGAGAAAATTAAACCTAATTGACAGAGAATAAAATTACTGACAAAATACTTATTAGACTTCCCCAAGAAAGGGGGTATCCATGACTCGCCAAAAAAATGCGCCGGCAACCAAGAAGCGCGGGAGTCGAAGGCGACCCCCGAACAAGAAAATCGTCTATATTGACGATTACGAAAACAGGCAAAGGTATCCCGACCTTGACATCATCAACTGGCGCAATCGGCACGGAGAATCCGAAGCGATGAAACGCATCCCACCGGGAGAAATCTGGATCGATCACCGCTTCGAAGCCGAGACTGAATTTCTGTTGCGGATCTACCGCGCCGAAACGATGCGTCGTTTCGCCAGCCGCACCGACTACAAGCCGGTTCGCGAATATATGAAGAAGAAGCTTTGTGAAGATGGCCCTGTCCCACCGCTCGTAGAACGCGAAGAACATGACAAGGCCAACGATTTGACAATCTGTTATGTCCGCGGAAACATTGTCCGCCGCTATCATGACCCCGCCTTTATCTTCGGCGGCCACGATTTGGTCTATGACTACATTCCTAAACGAACAGTCTGGATTGACATTCGTCAGGATCCCCGCGAAATCAAGTACACTCTCCTCCATGAGACCCGCGAACGGAAATGGATGGAACGCGGTATGTCTTACGACAAGGCTCATAAACGCGCCACCGAAATTGAACTTATGGCGCGAGCCCGCAAAAACATTATCCGGCCGGTCGGCAAAATTAATACCGCCAGGAAACCGACACCGCTTAATATCCCGCTTTACTCGCAGAGTGAAACGGCCTGCGGTCCCGCCAGCCTAAAGATGGTGCTTGATTTCTTTGACAAAACCTACCGCGCCAAACCGTATACCGAAAAACATCTTTCAGTTCTCTGCGATATGACGGCGGAAGGCACTAACCACGCCCCGCTCGTGAGCGGGGCGAAGAAAGTGTCTGGCGCATCAGTCTTCACTAAGGAAAACGGCACGCTTAACGAGCTAAAATATTTCGTTCTGCAAGAACGCTTACCGGTAATCGTCGGCTGGTGGTCGAAATTCGGCCTCGGTCCCGACGACCCGCCTGATACGGATTGCGGCCACTTCTCTATCATTCGTCACATTTCGACAAAATACGTATATCTCGCTGATCCTTGGTTCGACGAGATCGAAAAAGCAGGGGTGCGTAAAATACCCATCCGTGATTTCATGGGTATGTGGCATGATACCGACACGCCTGCAAATCTACCGGTAAAGCGCTGGTACATGGTTCTCAATTTTGAAGGCAAGTCTTTCAGAATCCTGGGAGGCGCTAATTACTAATCCTGCTCTTATCTCGCCCTCGACGCAATGTCGAGGGTGTTTATTTTTGTTTTAAATTAAAAATTCCGAGCTTGCCAGGCCCGGAACGATACTGTCCGATTCAATTTTAGAACTCAATGGCCTCAAATCCTCTCGTTTCCAAGTCAAGCACACCGACGAGTGGTTCAAAAAAATCAGCCATTTCTGGAACCTGCTCGGCAATACACCGCGTCGCCAGATTCACCAGATAACGAGACTGCTCCACAGCGCCATGCCGATCCTCCCATTTACGAAATGGAGTAGAAACCAACAGCACTCCGCCTTGTGGAATGCGTTTTTCTTTCCAGTTTCTGTGAATAATGGTGGCGGCCGTAACAATAGGCTGATCCAGCACTGGATCACAAGGCCCAATGATAAGAGCGAGATTTTCATTGCGCAACCAATCAAATCCTTGACCAATGGCTAGTACGCGTTCGTTGTGCTTGAACTCTTTCAAGCGACGTCCTTCCTTACGAACTTTGGCTATATGCTGAACATTACCAAACAACAAACTGGCCACGTCTGTTCGCATTTGCTCTGGCATGAGAGGAAAGAGTGTGGCCAAATCTCCCTGAATGTCAGGGATGCTCCCGCCCTCTTTCTCACACATATCCACGATATGGCCATTATCCCCATGCACAGCTAGACAATCGCTATCTGTTTCTAGACCCATCAAAATGGTCTGAATACGACTGCCATAGCAACGGTCTACCTGGGCCTTAAATTTCTTCATGGAGGCAATGGCTTCGGCCATGTTGTACTTGAACCCCGCGCAGCCGCGGTGCTCATCACCCTTGGACCAATGATACGTAATGATAAGCAACATGGGACGACGTTTTTTGTAAGCGTAGCCCTCCAACTCGTTGAGAGAATGTCTCAAAAGCGGCCAGCCCAAATCATACCTTCCGCCAATATTGCGAAATGGTGAAATGATGCCTACTGGCAACTCGCAAACCACCGTCAAATTAACTCGGCCATCCATACACATGGTGGCAGCAATTTCGGTGGGATGTTCGCGTCGATAATTACGGCGCTCATGGTTGGTTTCCTGAAACAACCGTGAACGTTCCGCGTTCATCGATATAATTTTCTCTTTGAGTTTCTCCGGCATAGAACCCCTCCGTTGTTGGTTTGGATTGGATTGTTACCATCCGTATTATTGAATTAGCAACCAACATTTTACCACTTATTATTTTAAGTGTCAAGACTACAAATTTTTTTGTAAAATAAATTTAATTTAACAAAAAAACTCGCGCCTGTGCATAACTTCCGCTTTAGCTATTCCCATTTACACAAAAACATTCTATAATAAATATGTCGAAGGAAAATTTTTACAGCCATGCTTGTCTTGTAAAAATTTCTTCAATAAGTTTTTTCTTTCCTCGCGAGTAGAAAAAACTTATTTCTAACTTCTAATGCCGGCGCGTGCCGGAAAAAAGGAAAGGAGGTGCCCAATATGGCCAAGAAGAAAAAAGCCGCCAAGAAACGAAAACCAGCTAAAAGAAAAAAGAAAGCTTCTAAGAAACGTCGTCGTTAGTCTTCAAAAAAATCTTCCCGATAAGGGAAGATTTTTTTGTTTTGTATTTTAAATTACGTCCACCGAACCAAATATTCCATCGTAGCCCGGTTGCACCTTTACTTTACCGGCGCGCATATTTTTTATCGCTGTCAAAATATTTTTATCGGATATATTATTACGAATTTCATCATCTGAAGCTTTTAGTAAAATATAAAATTCATTTCTTATATTTTTTAACATCATTTCGTACTCTTTCAAAACTTTTTTGCTTGTTGGACCAATGTGAAAAACTTTGGCAATTATTTCTTTAAGCGGCACAATATATTTATGCGGAATAAAATTAGTTTGAAAAACTTTTTCATATTGTCTGTCCGTTAAATCTTCCACCCTATGCAACACACCAACGGTCACGGGCTTTTTACATTTTGGGCACAAAAATTTTTTCGCTCTAGTTTCTTTGGGAGACAAAACAATTTCGCAGGCCGCGTGGCCATCATGATAATACTTTCCTTCTTCCGGATAAAATTCAATAGTGTATAAAAACTTTTCTCTGTCGCCTGTTTTTAATACTTGTAAAATATCGTCGTAAGTAAAATTTTCTTCCAGATTAAAAACGTTGGCTTCCCGGCCCAGATTATTTAAACTATGCGCGTCGGAATTGGAAACCAAAGTAATATTGTCCAACGCCGAAAGCCGGTGATTCATGGTCGGATCGCTGGAGAGGCCAGTTTCAACGGCGCGGATATGCGGGGTCAGTTCCTCAAAACACTCTTCCAGAGTATTATAGCCGGATTTGGAGCCAAAAACGGCAAACCACGGCGTCCAAATATGCGCCGGAATCATCATAAACCCGGGGTCAATATCCAAAATTATCTGCAAAACCGTTTTGGCCGATAAACCCATAATCGGCCGACCATCGGACCGAATATTTACGCCTTTGGCTGTTAAAATGGCATTAAACTTTTCTACGGCCTCTATACTTGGCGCCAAAATCAAAAGATGCACCCGGCGGGTGGCATCTTTATGCTTGTAAATACAAGAAATTTCCGTACCCAAGATAAATCTGGTCTGACTGCTGTTGTCTTTTAACTTATAAATCCCTTGATTTTCCTCAACTAAATTTTCTTTAATATGTTTAATCCAAGCCGGATGAGTAAAATCGCCGGTGGACACAATATCTATGCCTTTTTGCTCACAAGCCTGGGCGATTTTTGGCAATTCCAAATCTGCCGAGCAGGCGCGTGAATAACGGGAATGAATATGCAAATCAAGAATTTTTTCCATAGTTTTGCTTTTAGTCATCTCCTGTCATTTCTTCATAAATATGAGCCACGAGTCCGGGTACGCGAGCAATAACAAAAAACCCTGTGGCCATCTGCCGAGGGAATCCCATATCCAAAAGAATAGCGGCCATAGCTCCATCTATATTGAGGGGCAGGGGCTTAGAAGATATTTTATTTAATTCCACACCTACTTCTTCGGCAAAAACAGAGTGTTTACCATAAAAACCAGTTTCCTTAGCAATAGAGAAAAGAGTATCGGTGCGATAATCGTGCGTTAACACTCTGTGGCCATAGCCTGGCAATCTAATTTTTTGTTCTCTTAAAGCTTTCACCAAATCTGCAATATTTTTTTCATCAATATTTTCTGCAAAAAAATTGGCTGCCTCTTCGGTAGCACCCCCATGCAACTTATCCATTGCCAAAATTCCCTCTGCCAAAGCAGCTTGCATGCTATTGCCGGCAGAGGCCGCTGTACGACTAGCTGTGGTCGAAGCAGTACCCAGACCATGGTCTATGGCGGCCGTAAACAAAGCATTAAGCATCCTCGCTTCCTTTTCTCTTGGTAAATTTCCTTTTAAAACCAAAAATATAGTTTCTACAAAACTTTTATTTTTAATTAATTCTGACAAATCATAACCCCGAATAGTTTCTTTGTTATCTGAAATATTACTAATAGCCGTTTTCGATTGCATACATTTAAAATAATTTTGCTAAATTAGCCAAGTCTTCATATCTTTCGGCAATATGCACTCCCACAGCGGCCAAGGCCGTCTCTTTTTCGGCTGCGCTCTGGCCACGACTAACAATTGCGCCAGCGTGCCCGATATTCATACCTTGAGGGAAAACATTGGCAAACTTCCCGCCGATGTAAATCGCCAATGGTTTAGTGTACTCCTTATTTCTAATTAAATCAACTATCTCAAATTCAAAACTGCCGCCATGCTCGCCAAAAATTACTACCCCCTTAGTTTGCTCATCTTTTTCAAACAAGCGCAAAATGTCGGCGTAGGTCATTCCCATCAGCAGATCTCCACCCACATGAATGGCCGCGCTTTGCCCCAAACCAGCCTGACGAATTTGCCAAGCCAACTCATTAGTCATACCTCCGGAACGAGAAATTATTCCCACCGGCCCTGGCATAAAAATTTCATCCACCAGCGATCCGCCCACCACGCCAATTCGGCCCACACCGGGCGCAATTAGTCCCAAAGAGCTAGGACCAATAATTTTTATATTTTTTTCTTTGGCCGCGGCCAAACAGTAGGCCGTGTCTTGAACGGGAATTCTTTCCACTATTATATTTATCAGGGGAATTTCATTTGCAATCGCTTCCAAAATAGCGGCTTTGGCCGCAAATGGCGGCACATATATAGCGGTGGCATTTATATGGGGGAATTGTGCCAAAGCTTCTTTTATAGAATTAAAAACCGGTTTCCCTTCTACTTTCTGTCCGCCCTTGTTTGGCGTAACGCCGCAAACCACATTGGTATGATAATCCAACATAGCTTTGGTCGCTTTGGCGCCTTCTTTGCCGGTGATGCCCTGCACCAACACTTGTGTATTTTTATCTATTAAAATTGACATATTAGCTTACCATATCCGCCAAAATTTGAGCGGTGGCGCTCATACTCGTTTCCTTGCCAAATAATTTTATATTTAAATTATTTCTATCAGCGCATTCTCGCATCAAACGCATACCTTCGTCTTCGTGGGGTCCAGCCCGACGCACCACAATGGGAAACTTTGGCTTTATTTCATCCAGCGCATCAGTAATACCATTAAAAGTTTCCGCTATATTGGTAAAATTAGCCACGCCGCCGGCGATCCACAATCCTTTGAGCCCCGGTTTAGACAAGACAATTTTTGTCAATTGATAAACTTTTTCCCGGGGCGGATTGCCAGAATATTCAGTATAATTTGCCGGACGCAAACCGGTTTTTAACAAGGCATCCATATTGGCGATGCTGGCGCCCCCGCCGGAAAATAAGACGGCAATATTTCCGTCCATTTCTATATACTTGCCGGCGGTGCCGCGATAATAACCTTCACCTTCATCTATTTTTTTAACGGCTACTTCTCTGTCCATTGGCAGTCTTCCCAGCATAGTCCGTGGCGCTAAATTTTTCCATTCTTCATGACGATAAAAAGCGTCTTCATCCAAGGCAATTTTGGCATCGGCGGCGTACCACTGGCCGTCTTTGGTTTTAACCAATGGGTTTATTTCCACCACCCTGGCATCTTCTTGTATAAAACATTGCCACAATTCTTTAGCAAACGGTAAATTCGAATTAATATCTGTATTTCGAATATCCAATAAATTTTTAGTTATTTTGTTTTCAGGCACGTCTTCTATATCCATACCACCGGCAGAGCTATAAATCATCACCGGCTGTTTGGCGTTGGTATCATAAGTAATAGAAAGATAATGTTCTTCGGCAATGTCTAATTTTTCTTCCAATAAAACTGCGCTGATATACTGCCCCAAAATATTTATATTAAAAAGCTCCGCGCAAGCATTTTCCGCTTCGTCAGCGGAAGAACAAAAACGAATACCATTATTTTTTCCCCGTTTTCCGGAAAGCATCAGCGCTTTTACCACCACATCTTTAATACTTAAATTATTATAGGCTTTAATAAAATCTTCGCCACGCCAAACCACCACGCCTTTCGGAATGGCGATACCATGTTTGGCAAATAAATTTTTTCCTTCAAATTCGTATAGATTCATATAAAATATTGCCTAGTTTTTTTGGATCCAACCCTCCTTCAACCGCTTCCAAATCCAAACTTTTTACTTTTGTGTTTTTTAGATTTTTCTTATCAAACTCAAATACACCCCAATTTCTAGTTTGATAAAATTCTTTTTGTTTTTTGTTCAATTTGTGATTATTATGAATTACCAAATCAATTCGGCGCGGTAAATATTTTTCCAACTGTAAAATAATCTCGCTTAACTTTTCCGGCCCGGTTTCTCCATCCAAACGATAAGCGCTGCCCGCCACATAAATTATTTTGGCTTTGATGTTTTTGGCTATCGCCTGTTTTATGCCTGTTGGCAAAAGCGCAGCGATTAAACTGGTATACAAACTACCTGGGCTTAAAATTATACAATCAGCGACGGCAATCGCTTTTTGCGCCTCGGTGTAGACCTGGCAAACCGGTTCTAACCAAACCTTTTTTATTTTAAGCCCCCGGTTATATCTTGGGTTATCTATAAATTCTTCGGTTCTAATTATACTTTCATTTTCCAACTCCGCTACCAAATTGGAGCTTTCTAAAGTGACCGGATAAACTTTACCTTGCGCCTCTACGCTTTGCGACAAGGCTTCCAAAGCAAAAAGAAAATTGCCACCATATTGACTCATTAAAGTTAAAAATAAATTCCCCAAATTATGACTATCCAACTTGCCAACATTTTGAAATCGTGGTTTATAAAAAATTTGTCGCAACATTTTATAATCATATTTTGCCAGCGACAAAATCGCCCGCATGATATCGCCGGGCGGCAAAGTATTAAATTCTTTTCGGAGCCTTCCCGAAGACCCACCCGAATCACTCATAGAAATTACGGCGGAAATCTCAAAATTTGGATATTTTTTTAATCCTTCCAAACAGAGGGCTGAACCATTTCCCCCTCCCAGAACGACCACCGCCACAGCGGAGTCCCGCCTCACGGTGGTGGCAATCTTTTTTTTATGCATATTTTATCCCTAAAAAATCATAAATCTTTTTATCATCCAAAGAATTAACAATTAAATCCGCGCCGGAAAAATCTCCGTTACTCCAACGATCATCAAATTTGACTACGCATTTCATACCCGCTCTCTTGGCCGCGTTAAAGCCGTTTTCTGAATCTTCAATCACCACACATTCACTTGGCGATATACCCAACTCTTGAGCCGCGTAAAGAAAAATGGCCGGATCCGGCTTGCCGATATAATCAACATGGTCGGTCGAAATTAAAGCATCAAAATAATCCTGCCAGCTAAACCTATCCACAATTTTTTTGATGCGATCTAAGCTGGCGCCGGAGGCAATAGCTGTTTTTTTATCAGCCTGCTTTTTAATACGTCTAAGCAAATCGTCGGCACCAACCAAAGGCAAAGCATGGTCTGTGTACACCGCCTCACTGCAATTATCTTTATGCGCCAAAATTTCTTCAACCGAATGCGGAAGATTATGAAGCTCTTTAAACATTTTTGATGATTCCATCAAACTTCTGCCGTTTACCAATTTTGTCCACTCCCGCGAATAAGGAATATTAAAAATTTCCCCAAATTTTTTTTCCACATTAATCCAATGCAGTTCGCTGTCTATCAGCGTGCCATCCATATCAAAAAGTATCGCTTTAAACTTGGACATATTACTCAACAGTTACTGATTTAGCCAGATTTCTCGGCCGATCAACATCCCGGCCCAAGGCTACGGCCGTATAATAAGCAAAAAGTTGCAAAGGAATTGTGTTGAGTAGCGGCTCCAAAACTTCCATAGTCGGTGGCACGTAAATTACGTCCAGAGAGAGCTCAATGGCTTTATCATCGCCTTCGGAGCACACTAGAATTATCGGCGCATATCTAGCCTTTATTTCTTCTATGTTACTACGCATTTTATCGTATAACTGGTTTTTTGTCATTAAGGCAAACACGGGAAACTCCGGAGAAAGCAAGGCAATAGGTCCGTGCTTCATTTCACCGCCCGGATAAGCCTCACTATGAATATAGGTTATTTCTTTTAATTTTAACGAACCCTCTAAGGCTACCGGAAAATTTATACCTCGACCCAAGAAGAAAAAATCTCGGAAATTTTTATATTTTTCCGCCAACACTTTAATCTTATCGCTTTGTTCTAAGATAATTTTCATTTTTTCGGGAATTTCCCGCAAAGCATTAAGCAGTCTTTGTCCAGTGGCTACGGTTAATTTGTTTAACCGGCCGAACTGTAAAGCGTACAAAAGCAAAACAGCTGTCATATTTGTAAAAGCTTTGGTGGAAGCGACGGCCAGCTCGGGCCCGGCATGAATATAAGTGCCACCATCGGTTTCTCTGGCGATAGTGGAACCGACCACATTGACAATTCCCCGCACCAGCGCGCCTTTACGTTTTGCTTCTTTAAGCGCGGCCAAAGTATCGGCGGTTTCACCGGATTGGGAAATTCCAAATACCAAAGTTTCACTATCTATAATCGGATCGCGATAACGGAACTCGCTGGCCACGTCTACCTCTGTAGGAATGCCGGCCAAACGTTCAAACATGTATTTGCCCACCAGGCCCGCGTAAGAAGCGGTGCCGCAAGCGATTAAAATAATCCTTTTAATCCCCCTCATTTGTTCATCACTCATATTTAACCCAGCCAAACGTGCGGTGCCGTCTGCCATGTTATATCTACCCCGAATCGCATCAGCAATTACAGTTGGCTGATCAAAAATTTCTTTCAACATAAAATGCGGAAATCCCTGCTTTTGCGCTTGAACCTCATCCCACTCAATCTCTTCTATTTTTTTAATAACATTTATATCTTTTAAATTTACGGTATTCATTCGCTCCCGGCTTATTTCCGCCACCTCGCCATCATCCAAAAAAATAACTTTTTTGGTATAAGCCAGCATGGGTGTGGCGTCGCTGGCAATATAAAATTCATTCTCACCAACACCAACTACCAGCGGACTGCCCATGCGCGCGGCAATGAGAGTATTTGGGTGGTCGCTATGCATGACGACCAGTCCATAAGTGCCGCGTACTTGGGCCAAAGCTTCTAAAACCGCTTTGCGCAAATCGCCCGCATAATATTTTTCAATTAAATGCGCCACAACCTCGGAGTCGGTTTCTGATTTATACGCATGGCCGGTTCCCAGCTCTTCTTTTAATTCGCGATAATTTTCTATAATGCCGTTGTGCGCCAAAGTAATTTTTCCGGTACAATCCGCGTGCGGATGGGCGTTGGGTTCGGTAACTCCACCATGGGTGGCCCAGCGGGTATGAGCGATGCCAAAAGTTCCCGCCAAATCTTGGCCGTTGATTTTTTCCACCAGTTTATCTATTTTTCCCACCGCTTTGGCGGACAAAAATTCTCCATTATTTAAAATTGTAACTCCCGAACTGTCATAACCGCGATACTCCAAACGACGCAGACCGTTGATTAAAATCGGTAATGCTTTTTTTGAACCAATGTAAGCAACAATGCCACACATAATTAAAAATTTTTCCGTCTATTCGCTTCTTCCAATTCGGCTGGCGTGTTAACTCCAAACCATTCACTGTTATCTCTTAACTTTATAACTTGCACCTTTTGATCTTCATTATTTGCCATCGCCAAAGCCGTGGGCAAACCATATTCGCCCAATTTTTTTAACGGGGGCATGGCCGGAAACATTTTTTCAAACCATTTTCTATTGAAACAAAAAGTTCCGGTACTGACTTCTTTAATCTTTTTTTGTTCATCGGTTAAATATTCTTTTTCCACAATTTCTGTTTTATTATTGGCCCGCTTTATTATTCGGCCATAAAGACTGGGATCTTCCAGTTCCACCGATAATACCGAAGCTACCGCCTTGTTTTGTTTATGCTTATCTAATAAATCTAAAAATGTTTTACTGGAATAAAAAGCGCTGTCATCGCCATTTATTACCAACACCATATCCACATTTTTGGGCAACTGTTTCATGCCCGTAAAAGCGGCGTGCGCCGTGCCTTTTAATTCTGATTGTTCAACATAACTTACTTCGGCACCAAAATATTCTTCTATTTTTTCTTTATGAAATCCAACTACTAAATAAATATTTTCTGGAGTGAAGCCGGTTTTTTTTAAAATATCAACAATATAGCGAACAATAGGCCGGCCGCCGATTTCGCACATTACTTTGGGTTTATCTACGCAATTAAGGCGGGAGCCTCTGCCGGCCGCGAGTATTACCACCCCTACATTATCTATGATAAACATATTTTGGAAATCTTTCCAAACCTGTCGACTACAACGGTATTTAAAAATTCTTTTTTATCCGTTTCTGTTTTGTAATCCGATATTTCCTGCCACAAAGCCCGGCCAGCCAAAAAACCAACTGCTCCAGCCGAGACCGCATCTTGCAGTTGTTTTTCAAACACAGCAAATTTTTCGCCGCGGGTAAGAAGAATCCACGGTGTTTTGCCGATTAATTTTGTAATTTGTTCACATGAAGATAAATCTCCTGGGAATTCTAATTTCCATACATCTGGTACAACATTTTCTTTTAGCAACATTTCAAGTGATCGCAACACCCATTCAGCTCTAGTCTTGCCCAATTCATCGTTACCATAAGTCACAATTTCCAAAAAGAAAGGCAAATTATTTTCGTGCGCATCAGCCAATGCTTTTTTGGCAGTAGCGATTTGTTGATTGCAGGTTTTTGAATCTGGATTAAAATATAAAAGCAGTTTGGCGCCGCTGGCTCCTATATCTTTGATGTCCGCTGCTGTATAACCAAGCTCTGTGACTCGCTCACCCGCTTTATCTGTATAACCGCTTTTTTCTAAAGGCAAAAGATATGGTTTATCCCGAAGGGACCCTTTTGGGGTTTTCAGTTTAAATCCAGGCAGACCCCACTCCATATCTATAAGCACGCCGCTAAACTGGTCTTGCACTGCCTCTATAATCATGCCTTTGGTTTTAATCAAATCAGCATCTGTGACTTTGTCCGGATCGCTGGGATTAATATATTTTCTAAAACTACCTCTGTGATCCAAGGCAAGCATTAGAAATTTACCATGATTTTGAAATGCGGATAAATTCATAATATATTACTCTAAATTAACACAAAAAAACCCGAGCGTCAAACCCCGCACAGCTTGCGGGGTAAACAAAAAACCGGCCACTCCTCTATCCTAGAGGGGTGGCCGGTGAGGTTCAGTTCATACTATCTCACGACAGGATGAACATGACTCTGGTACTACTTGTTGCGGTCCTTCTGCTTCTGGTCGCCGCCCTTCTTGTTCTTCTTGCGAGCGGCGGTCGTCGCGGGATTCTCTTCGCCGAAGCCTTTTCTGTTGTGCTTCTCGGCGACCGCGGCGGCGTTGGCCTTGGCCTCGTCGGCGTGCAGTTGGTGATACGCGTTGATCGCGATCTCCAGCTCCTTGTCGGTCATGCCGGCCGCTCTAGCGTAGCGTTTGGCCATCTGCTCGTCCGATGCCTGTCCGTTGGCCGACACCATCTTGTTGATGGCGGCGGTACGGAAATCGCCGTCGTACTTGATGGCGACCCGGCTGGCCATCTTCTCGACCTTGGCCTCATCCAGTTCGGGATCGATCCCCAGAAGTTTGGCCTTGCAGGTGGCCTTCAGCTCCTTGAGGCGCTGCTGCTCCTGCTCCCGAGCCAGCCTGTCCTCGGCTTCCTTCTTCTCGCGAGCCTTGCGGGCCTCGCTCGGATCCGGCCGGTTTGACGAATTGCCGCTGTTTCGGCTGTTCCAGTTCTGGGCCATAATCCACTCGGCCTTCTTCTGATCGCGCGTCCACTTCAGGTGGTCCACCTTGGCGGAATTGTTCGCGGTGTTGAACGCCGCACCCGCCATGGCGCAGATGCCCTTGACCACGCCGTCGTTGACGAACGAACCGAACCCACCGCGCTCGTCCACGGGCTTGTTGCCACAGGGGCAGCCAGGGACACCACAGCAGAGCTTGCCGTCCTTCTCAATACGCTGTGGGTACTCATTCTCCTCCAGCGACCAGACAGCCATCTGGTTGGCGTACTCCACCAACCGATTGAACGTCTGCTGGTGCGCCTTCGTCTTCGCCGCCGCCTCTTCCGCCTTGGCGAACACGGTGTGGGTGAACATGAGCCGGTTACGCTTGTCCATGGCCCACAGCTTACGGAACACGTCCAAGGCCTTCTTACAGACGCCGAAGAGCTCGCCGTCTGCCGTTTGGGCCCAGGCCTGCGCCTCCTCCTGCTTGTTACAGCAGTTGACGGGCAGACCGCAAACATGCTTGCCCAGCTCGTTCATCCGGGGCAGAGGCAGATCATTGACTTTGCAATCGGCATAACCGTTCACGTAGTCAAAGATCGTGTGATTCTGGCGGCGGCTATTCACGATCTCCTTGGCCTTCGCCAGAGAATTCGTGCACTGCAACCGCTTGGACTTCAGAGTCTCGTTCTGCTTTCCGAAGATCTCGGCGACCTTCGCGCAGATGCCCAGCACCGCCCCGTCGGCGACGATCTTGTAGTCGGCCACGGCGAACAGGGTGACCGGGGTCTTGCCGTCGCAACAGCCGACGAGGTGGGCCAAACAGCAGTTGAAGCTGTTACCCTCCTGATCGTCGATGCGCGGCATTTCCGTGTCGTCCAGATTGCTCTGGACGTACCGCGCGGCCCACTTCTCGATGTCCATCGCGACCACCTGCTCGGGCGTGATGTCGAGTTGCTGACGCAGCTCTTCCCGCGCCTCGGCCAACTCGGCCTTGATCTGGACATCTCGCTTAGCCGCCTCCTCGGCGACCATGGCGGCCTTTTTCGTCGCCAAAGTCTCCTGCTGTCTTTCCCACTTCATGATCAACAGATCGCGCAATCCAGGCGCCGTCAAGATGATCTCGACGGTCAGATGCGTGTTTGAATCCTTCTGCTGGCGCTCCTTGAAGTACTCCTCCGCAAAGGGGCGGAGATCGCTATCGATGGGCCGACTGCTCACGAGGCGCAACGGATTCTGCTTGATACCCATTTTTGTATCCTGCCTTTCTTTTTTTCGTAGCTAATTGTCAAACTACTACCAAAACCCTTTTGTTCATTTTACACCATGTAAAACGAAGGGTTGCCGCCACAAAACACGAATTTATTTCCTGTTCTTTGGCGGCTGTTTTTTACTGCTTATTCATTTATAATGAGCCGACTAATGTATCACAAAATCATGATTTTGTCAATAGTCGTAATTTCGGCTAACTAGATACAAAAAAAACACGTCATGGTTCTGGCGGCGGCCTACTTTTGCCTTACGGCTATCATCGGCGCTGACTGGCTTAACTGCCGAGTTCGGTATGGGATCGGGTGTGACCCAGTCGCTCATGCCACCAAAACTATGACGTGTTTTTCTAATTTTCAATTCAATGGTTCAACAACAATAGGGACAAGCACATCTTAGTGCTTCTTTCGTGCGCTCGACCGATTAGTACGTCTCAGCTTAATACCTCGCGGTACTTCCACTTAACGCCTATCAACCTTGTAGTCTACAAGGGGTCTATAACGAATGTTAATCTTGAAGACGGCTTCACGCTTAGATGCTTTCA
>JBBUEJ010000037.1:0-8839 GCA_038056955.1 Patescibacteria group bacterium | reverse complement strand
AAAGGCGGCGCATTATGCCGTGCACTTCGTATCCCTTGGAAAGAAGCAGTTCGGCCAAATATGAGCCGTCTTGCCCGGTTACCCCGCTAATAATCGCTTTTTTCATATTAAATCAGTGCGCCATTATTTAGTTCTGATGCAATAGATTGGTAGTATACTATCAGTTCTGTCAATGATTTGTCAAAATCAGTAAAAGATAGATTTTTGGCTTCTGATTTTAACCTGTCTATGTTGCCGGAATACTCTTTATTCAAGCCCGCATTCTTTATGATAACCGGCACGTTTTTCCCGGTTAAAACTAATATCTTTTTGGCAATGGAAATTAAATCGATCGTTTCTCCCCGCCCCACATTATAAAAAGTTTGTTTTGGCTTATTAACGATAAAATTGTCCAAAATTTTAACAAAGTCATTTATATAGAGGTAGTCAAAATAGACATTTTGATTTATGATTATCGGCTTACCCAGCAGAACATCGCAAATCGCCTCGGAAATAAATCTGATTTTATAATCCTCGTATTTGCCGTAGACTGCGAACAATCGCAGATGCGTGATAAAATCAACGTTCTGCGCATATTTGGACATAATGTATTTGGCAAAACCATACTGATCAACCGGCATTGAGTTATCAAAGTCATCCTCCTTCACCTTTGTTACATCCCGCCTTTTATCATATTCGGCTCCGGAACCGAGAACAATCATTCTCTTATAAAAATCCTTGCATCTCACTAAATTAAAAAACATTTGTAAATTCTTTTCAGAAACCCAGTCTACCCCCGTCCATTTAGGATTTCTGTTTCCGCCCACATTGGCAGCGTGTATCACAACATCAACATTATTATTTTTTAAGTAATCAAATACCGAATCTGCGTTTGTTAAATCCAAATCACTTCTGCCGGGGGACAAAAAATCATGTTTATCGCCGAGCATCTCTAAAATATTTCTGCCGATAAATCCCCCTCCGCCCGTTAAAAAAATTTTAAGCTTTTTCATATTTTTCTATCATATTTTTTGCCAGCTCATCTTTATCTAAATAAGGAAACATATCTTCGTATGGTTTTTGCACCAATTTTCCTTCGGCATTTTTTTCAGACGCCACTCTCGGCACTATTAATTGCCATTCCGGCGTCATTACATCGCAGACAACCGGTCCGTCATAATTTAAAACCTCGGCTATTTTTTTATCTACTTCATCGGCATGGGCTATGCGCACGCCTTTTATGCCATAGGCCTGGGCAATGGCCAGTGAATCGGGACACCAGACTCCGGACTCCGGCCCTGTGCCAAGCAATCTGCCCTCCATAAAATTCTTTTGAGTGTGCCTAATTAGCAAGTAGCCATTATTATTAAAAATAAAAACCTTAATCGGCAAATTATTGTGTTTAATCGTGGCAAATTCCTGAATATTCATCTGCAAACTGCCGTCTCCGGTAATAACAATCGTTCTTTGGCGATTATTGGCCGCGCACGCACCAATTCCCGCCACCCAATACCCCATGGAAGAAAGGCCTCCGGTCGTAAGAAAACGCTGGCCTGGTTTAATTTTCCATGTCTGGGCGGCGACATGGAAACACGAGCCGGTATCCACCAACACCATGTCGTTGGGCGCGGACAACGCGGAAAGCCGGTCGGTAAAATAATATGAATTTACCGGATCTTCTTCTTTGTAAGCGGGCAGAACCACCGGATAATTAACTTTCCATTCCTGACACTTCTTTATCCAGGCGGAAAAATTAATGGACTTGGCCGAATCTAATTTGTCGGATAATAATTTAAGAAATATTTTCGCGTCCGCTTGAATTTTTAAATCAATTGCCAACCCCGGCTTATTTAACTCCATCGGATCAACATCTATCACTATTTTTTTCGCGTTTCTGGCAAAATCTTTTGAATTATGACCTATCAAAGACGTTGTTAGGCGGCAACCTACAGCTATAAGCAAATCGGAGTTTTGGATAGCAAAATGAGCGGATCTCTCGCCATAAGTTCCCGGACGTCCCACGTACAGATCATTATCGCTGGCAATAAGATCTATACCGAGCCTGGAGGTTAACACGGGAATTTTTAGCTTGGCAATAACCTCGGTAAATTCTTTGACGGCGTCGGCTAACCTGACGCCCTGGCCGGCCAACAAAACAGGTCTTTTGGAATTAGACAGCATCTCAATAGCTTTTTCTATCTGGCTGACTGCCGGCTCAAACTTTTTTTCTGCGGGAGGTTTAAAATCAGAAACAATATTTTCCGGAACTTCCGCTCTCTGCACATCTAACGGCACATCCAGCCAAACTGGACCGGGACGGCCGCTCGTCGCTAACCAATAAGCGGTTTCCAAATAAGTTAATAGCTTGGCCGGATCATCCACGGTAATAAAATATTTAGTAATCTTTCCCACCAACAGCTTAATATTTATTCCCTGAACGCCAAACTGCCTGATGCCGGTTTGTTCCTGATATTGCACATTAACTAAATTTGATTGTCCGGAAATAACAATCATGGGCGCTGAATCGGTCCAGCCGCCCACCACGCCATTGATAACATTTACCGCGCCCGGACCAGCCGTAACCAGCGCTATTGCCGGTTTGCCTTTAAGCCGTCCATACGCGTCGGCCGCCATGCCGGCGGATTGTTCGTGATGAACGCAGGTGACATTAAATTTACCGCTACGATAAATGGCATCAATTAAATACATGGCTTGTCCGCCGGAAACCATAAACACTTCGTCGGTTCCCTTCTCCTCTAAAAACTTGATAATATATTCGGCGACATTCATACAGTATGCTAAAATTTTTTCTTAGATAATTCTATGGCCACTTCGGTAATCATATCTTCCTGCCCGCCGACAATTTTTCTTTTTCCCACTTCCACATAAATATCTCGGGCATCAACACCATACTTTTCGGCCGCGCGTTTTATGGGCAGGGCGTAAACCGAGAACACTCCCGTTAATCCGCCCATCAAACCAATCGTGTCTATCTCCTGCGGTTTTTTCATTATCTTAGAGACCACATTCTCGCTTACATCCATCAGCTTATACAAATCAATTCCGGTTTCCACGTTCATTTTTTTCAAAATCGTTACTACCGCTTCTATCTGGCAATTTCCGGCGCCGGCGCCAAACCCGCGCAAGGTGCCGTCTACAATGGTCGCGCCGTTGTCAATGGCGATAAGCGAATTGCCGACCGCCATGCCCAAATTATCATGCGCGTGAAAACCAACCGGTATGGCTAAATTTTGTACCAAATGTTTTATGGTTCCGGACACCATAACGGGAATAGACGCTCCGGCCGAATCCATAATAATTATACCCTGCGCGCCATAAGATTGCATCTTTAAAGCTTCTTCCAAAAGCCTGTCTTTGGTGGTCATGTGATACATCATTAAAACGCCATACACTTCTTTTCCGGCTTGAGCCAGATGCTTAATGTATTGCTGGGTGGTGTCCGCTTCGGTGCAATGAGAGGCCACACACACCAAATCCACTCCCAAATTAAGAGCCGGATCTAAATCGTCTGCAATGGTGGCAAATCCGGGGATCATAAAAATTCCCAAACGCGTTTTTTTTAAAGCTTGGCGGGCAATAGCAATAGCATCCAAATCATTTACTGCCGAAAATCCCACTTGGTGCGATGAGGCGCCGATGCCGTTGCCATGACCAATAATCACCGTATACAAACCGGATCCATCAACTCCTTCGCAGTATTCGCGGATTTGTTCGGCGCTGATTTTATGGGAAACGGCATGCGATCCGTCCCGCAGAGTTGAATCAAAAAATTTAATCATACAAATTATTTATTCAAAATACGCTTGGCGTAATCCTCGGCCACGCGCGCGGCCGCGCAAGTAATAATATCTAAATTTCCGGCATATGGCGGCAAAAAGTCTCCGCTCCCAACCACCTGTACGGTAATCGCCACTCGGCCATTATCCACTATGGGGCCATAGGTCACTTTGTAACCGGGCACATAACTACGGATAAGCTCGGTCATTTTATCAATTTTTTCTTTGAGTAATTCAATATTGGGGTTGGGAATGCTGGCATAAATAGTGTTGTGCATTAAAACCGGCGGTTCGGCGGGATTAAAAACTAAAATAACTTTCGCCTTTGGAACTCCGGTAAATTCCTCTAACGCTCTTTTGGTAGTTAACATATACTCTTCAATATTGGCGCGCGTTCCGGAGCCGGCGGATTTGGAAGCGATACTACCCACAATTTCAATATAGGTGGTATCCGGATGAACGTCCATAATAACTTTGGCCAGAGGCACGCACGCTTGTCCGCCGCAAGTAACCAAATTCATATTTTTGGAAGCCAGCGCTTTGTCTGTATTAAGAACCGGAATGCACATGGCGCCGATTCGTGAAGGCGTTAAATCAATGGTAAATTTTCCCAACCGCTCCAAAATCGGAGCATGTTCGATATGATTCTTGGCTGAAGTGGCATCAAAAACTATTTCGCAGCAATCCGGGTCATTGATTATAGCCTGGATAGAGTCTGCCGATGTGGGAACACCAAGCTCTTTAGCCCGCTTAATTCCTTCAGATTCTAAATTGCGGCCGGTAAATAATCCGCACTCCAAAACAGCGGATTTTTGAATCTTTAGAAGCAAATCACTGCCAATATTGCCGGTGCCGATAATAGCGACTTTTATCTTGTTTTTTACTGACATAATTTCTTAATAGTTTCAACTACTGACTCCACAGATAATCCAGCCTTTGAACGTAAAAAATCTTGTTTACCGATAAATGAAAAATATTGATCCTCAACACCCAGCCGGTGAAACGCAACTGCTAACCCGTTTTCTGCTAATACTTCCGATATAGCAGAGCCCAGTCCGCCATTAATAGTATGCTCTTCCAGCGTTACTATTGCTTTTCGCGTCCGAGCGCGGTCTTTGATTATATCATTATCCAACGGCTTGAGGGTGTGAAGATGAATAACTTCCGCGCTTATGCCTTCTTTTTCAAGAATAGTTGCCGCTTCAAGCGCCACTTCTGTAATATTGCCAATTGAAAAAATTATGGCTTGCGAACCTTTTTTTAAAATCGAACCGGCGCCTATTTGCGCTGATAACGCACCTTCTGAAATTACCTTTTCACCACCGCGATTTAATCTTATATACCATGGCCCTTTAATATTCAGCACTTGATCAAAAAGTTGCGCAGCCTCAAGCGGATCTGCCGGCGCAATGATTTTCATATTCGGCAACGACCGCATTAACGCCAGGTCTTCAAGCCCAAAATGGGTTGTGCCAAGAGTACCATAGGCGAATCCTCCACCTACGCCAATAATTGTTACGTCTAAATTTTGATAACAGACATCAACTCTAATCTGCTCAAAACAGCGCATAGTAGCAAAAGGCACAATACTGTAAACAAAAACTTTCTTACCGGCCAAAGCTAGTCCGGCGGCCACACCGACCATATTCTGCTCCGCAATACCGCAGTTAATTATCTGATTAGGCAGTTCCGCTTGAAATTGTTCAACCACCGAATACCCTAAATCACCAGTTAAAAAAATAATATCTTTATTGGTTTTGGCAGCGGTATGAATAGCGTTTATAATCGTATTTCTCATACTATTATATGGAATCAATTTCGGTAATGGCGGTTTGTAGCTGCTCGGCTGTTGGTGATTTGTAATGCCAATCAATCTTATCTTCCATCCAAGAGACACCTTTTCCTTTTATGGTCCTTGCGATAATTGCTAAAGGTTTCGAGGAGTCGCGCCGACTATGGCTATGAACTAAAGCTTTTTGCAATTCATCATAATTATGACCGTCAACTTCTATAGTCTCCCAGCCAAAAACACTCCAGCGTTCGGCCATATTGCGCATATCCATAATATCGGCGGTATAGCCAAGACTCTGCTGTTTATTACAATCTATAATGGCGGTAACTTTATTTAATTTAAATTGGTTGCAAAACGAAGCCGCTTCCCAAACAGACCCTTCATTACATTCTCCATCACCAAGCAAACAATAAAAATTTCTATTATTATCTTTGTTGGCTAAAGCAAAACCGGCTAACAATGACAAACCGTGTCCGAGAGAACCGGCCGTAGCCTCTATCCCCGGCGCCGACCCACCCACAACATGCCCGGCAAGAGATGAGCCATTCTGCGCATACGATTCCAATATTTCCGGAGAAATAAAACCGCGCGATGCCAAGGCAGTGTAAAGAGCTACCGCCGCATGACCTTTGCTCAAAATAAAAATGTCGCGATTTGGATCGACCGGAGACGAGATTGATAAAATATTATGATACAAGATAGTCAAAATATCAACAATACTAAAACAAGAACCAACATGAGAACTGTTCGTTTTGGAAATCAATGTTAAGATAGTTTTTCTTATTTTTTTAGCTTCGAGCGCCAATTCCGCTGATGTCATAATATTTTTATACAAAATAACTCTTATACCATTCATATGTTTCTTTAACTCCATCCGCGAATGAATATTTAGATTTCCAACCCAGCATTTTCTCCGCTTTGGCAAAATTCAAACTCTGTTCCGGTATTTCATTCTTTTGATTATCAACAATGGCAAATTTAACTTCGGCGCCGATAATTTTAGTAATTTTTTCTACGAGCTCTAGAACCGAATAATTTTGGCCCGAACTAAAATTAAAAGCTTCGCCCTTAATTTTGGCTATATTTTCGGCCAGACAGATATATCCGTCCACCACATCTTTTACGTAAACATAGTCCCGTTTAAACTGGCCGTTGCTTCTTATTTTTAGAACCGAATGCTCGGCCACAGCCTTCATTATTCCCGGAATTATTCTGTTAAAATTCAAATCACCGGGCCCGTAAATATTACCGAACCGGCTGATGGCGACCGGTAAACCGTAAGTTTTTGCGTAAGTTTGAGAGATTAGGTCGGTACAAGATTTGGAAACATCATATGGATGATCCCCTGCGAGCGGATGGGTTTCTTCGGCCAAGACGCAATCTTTTCCATAAGCCTTATCGCTTGACGCGATCACGATAGATTGGATATTCGGACACATTCTGGCCGCTTCCAGCACATTAACTGTGCCCATGATATTTGTATCTAAAGTTTCGTATGGATTTACAAAAGCGGTGGGCACAATCGGCTGGGCCGCCACATGAAATATATGATTTATTTCATGTTTGGAAATCAAGTCAAAAATTCTTTCTTTATCTTTTAAGTCGCCGTAAGAACTGACAACTTTCTCGTCCATTTTTTCCGAATAAAAAAGCGAGGACGGATCTTTGCTCCGGCACAAACAAACTATCTTGTTTGGTTTTAATTCCAGCAAGCGCTTTACCAGATGAGCGCCCACCAAACCGGTGGCGCCGGTGACAAATATATTTTTACCGGATAAGTTTGACATATTTAATAAATTAATTAATCGTTCCAAACTTTCCAAAACGGATCTTTTTGCCAATACTCATTCATCTCTTCCACTTCTTTATATGTATCCATGCATTTCCACTTCCCTTGATGCGTATAGACCGACAATTCCGCCTTTTCCGAAAGCGGCGGCAAGATGGATTCAATCATGCTATTTTCGGCGATTAAATCAAGCGCCTCCGGTTTTAAAACCATAAAACCACCGTTGATAAAATTATTGACTTTTTCTTCTTCGGTACCCAATGTCACCTTGTGCTGAAAAAAATCAACGGCTTTTTTTGTGTCATGATTTATGTTAAGAAAACCAAAACGATGTTCTGGACGCACGGCCGTAATAGTGGCGGAGGTATTTTGTTTTTTGTGAAAATCAACCAATTCGTTTAAATTAATGTCGGCCACGCCATCGCCATAAGTAATCATAACGTCTTCGCCCGGATTCAGATGTTTGCGCAATTGGCGCACGCGTTCGCCGGTTAAGCTGTTTAGTCCGGTTTCTACAAAAGTTATTTTAAAATCATCACAATCATTATTGTGAAAAACTAATTCGTTGTTTTTGGTATTCAAAGTAAAATCATTCAGCAAACTGCGCCAATTCAAAAAGTACTCCTTAATCATGCTGCCCTTATAACCAAGAGCCAAAATAAATTCGTTATAGCCATAATGGGCATATATCTTCATGATGTGCCACAAAATTGGCTTACCGCCGACTTCCACCAACGGCTTTGGTTTAAACTCTGTTTCCTCTTTCATTCTGGTTCCCGTTCCGCCGCACAATATTATTGTTTTCATATATAATATTAAATTAAGTAAATTTTACTTTTGATAATATTTTCGCGCTAAATTCCTTAAACAAAAATTTTTCCTGATCATTAATAAACCCAAATAAATAATAGATTACGAAATATAAAATAAAGCTAAGCATGCCAAAAATAATCGTTATAAAAAGATTGCTGGCCAAAGGGACAAAAAATTGCCTGGAGATAAAGTACACAATAACACCCACAAAGGCAACTTCGGCTATATGCCGGCTATAATAAAAAATAATATCTTTTGTCCTGTTTGCTAAGTATTTTTTTTCAACATAATAAAGAAATACCGGCACAGGAAGAGAGCTAATGAGAAAAGCGATGGCCGCGCCATTAACCTGATACTTGGGTATTAAAATAAACATAAATATAATACCCAAAATGGCAATTATAGATCCAAAAACTACGTTTGTTTTTAATCGTTTTGTTCCCGCCAAAAAGAAATGGATAAACATATTTATAGATAATATAAAATATGTAAACGCCAAATAATACACGGCGACAATCGTTTTGCCGGCGAAGATAGGGCCCAACCAATAAAAAATCAGGTTGTAACCGTAAATCAATACCATAATTGTTAGAACCGCGGTAATTAAAATAGACATTCTTATGGAACGGCGGAAAACAGCGCTCACTTTGTCGGAGTCATTTTTTTGCA
>JBBUEJ010000036.1:0-8225 GCA_038056955.1 Patescibacteria group bacterium | reverse complement strand
CATAGCGCCGTTCCAAACCAAAGTTTTGGCTTTTTTTATATAATGAGAAAATAATCTGATTGTCTTTGGTCCAATATCATATATTGCCAAGTCTTTGTTTTTTAAATTAAGATTTTTTGTGGCAGTCGCTCTGGCCAACTTTCCCTCTTTGGTACCCACAATTACATCTACCGGCAAAATAACTTTTCGTTTTGAGCAGTATCGCAAAATATCTTTTTTAAAATTTTTATCAACCAGCGAATTGCCAACTTTATATCCTTTTGCCCAGAGATAGGTGTTTAAAATGCCGCCGCCTACTAAAATATAATTTGCTTTTTTCAATAAATTTTTTAACACCGGAATTTTTGTTTCCATTTTTTTTCCTCCCAACACCACTACAAATGGTTTTTTGGGGCTTTTGAGCCCCCGATTCAAGCCTTCAATTTCTTCTTCAAGCAATAATCCGCCGTAGACAGGCAAATATTTGGCTACACCGGTTACCGAAGCCGCCTGGCGGTGAGCGACGGCAAACCCATCTAAAACAAATATGTCGGCCAAACCGGTAAGTTCTTTGGAAAATTGCTCAGAACATTCTTCTTCGCCTTTAACAAAACGGATATTTTCCAACATCACTACCGCGCTCGGAAATAATTTATCAATTTGGGTTCTTGTTTTTTTTAAATCCAGAACATCCAACAGTCTGATATTTTTTTGTAAAAACTTTCCCAGCTCGGCCGCCACCGGTTTTAAACTTAATTTTTTATCAACCCCGTCCGGCCGTCCCAAATGGCTAACTAAAATAACCTTAGCGCGCTTTTCCATTAAAAATTTTATCGTGGCTAAACTTTTTTTTATTTTATAGTTATCCAAAACTTTATCTGCTTTTATCGGCACATTAAAATCAACGCGTACCAGCGCGATTTTGTTGGCCAAATTATTTACTTGTTGAATAGATTTAATCTTCACACAAGTAGTATATCACGAAATAACTACTCCGTTAATTTTTCATACCCTTCCTCGTCGGGCCACAAATAATGGCCGAATGTCCATTGCGCCAAGTCGCGCGCCTCGCTAAATCTGGCTTCGTTGGTGGCGGCGCCAAATATCACCGCGGTAATGCCGTGTTTTTTTTCATTGCTTAAACTAACAACAAAATTATAACCGGAATCGTCTATATAACCGGTCTTGCCGGCGATATTTTCCACTTTAAAATTATTAGGAACCCAGTTGGTTAACAGCCAATTGGTCGTCCAAACTCTTCTAGGCTTATTACCATTCAAAGGATGCGAATAATACTCCCCGGTCTGCACCGTGGTATAAATTTTATCAAATTTTAAAGCGTCTATAAGCAATTTGGCCGTATCCAACGCGTTGGCTATATTTTTATCCGATAAACCTGTGGGCTCATCGAAACGAGCTGAGAATAATCGCAAATCTTTTGCCTTGGCATTCATCAAAACCACAAATTGATCTTTAGTCATGCCGGCGCTTCTAACCAAAGCGTTTATAGAAGTATTGGACGAGCCGATTAAAGCTACATGCCACAAATCTTCCAAAGTAAATTTTTCGCCCACATTCACATGGTGATCGCCGGCCATATCCGCTTCTAAAATTACCGTGGTTGATGCCCAATTTAAAGGCAGATCCATTAACACCATGACGGTCATAAGCTTGGTGATGCTGGCCAGCGGCCGAACTTCACCGATATTTTTACTGAATAAAATAGTTTTTGTTTTGGTATCAACCACAATCGCCGAAGCGGCCGTGCTGGAACCAGAAAAATTCTCTTTACCTTTCGCCAAAGGCGCGGCCGGTTTGCTTACAGGTAAATTTTCCAGATAAACGCTGCCGGCGGCAGCCGCTTGCCCCGCATTTGCGGCGGCTCTTTTGCCGCTAGCGGGAAATTGGAGAAAAGTAAAATTATTTTCGGAATAAAAATAAACCGAAGAAAAAAATAATAATAAAATTCCGGCTAACATTATGCCAAAGGATGATAAAAAATCTATGATTTTGTTTGACATAAACCGGAGAATAAAACTACTCTTCTTTATCTAATTTTGTTATATACGGGTGTTTGTGTAATTCTGAATAATTCGGCAAATCCTGCAAACTGTTTAAACCCAGATGCCTTAAATAATCCATTGTAATCTCGTACGCGGGCAAAAGATTGGCGCTGTCTTCATTTTCTTTTACCAGACCGCGCAACATTAGGTTTCGTAAAATTAGACTGCAATTTACGCCGCGAATTTGGTCTAGCTCTGGCTTGGTAATTGGCCCGCAATAAGATACCACCGTAAGTGTTTCTAGCTGCGGCCTGGTAAGTTCACCCGAAACTTCGGATTTCAAAAAATTCTCGGATACTTCCTGGTTGTCGGCGCTAGCCACCATCTGCCATTCACCGCCGTTATTTAAAATAGCTATGCCCGAATCGGCATTGTTGTAGTTTGTTTGCAGGTCTTTTAGCAATTCTACCGCTTCTTTATCGTTAATCTTCACAACAGCCGCTATTTTTTTGGCGGATAGCGGTTTGGAAGCGACAAATAAAATGGATTCAATTTTTGATTTATTGGACATCTTAATTTTTGGTAACTAATAAATCTTCAAACGCGTTTACCTGCCGGAAGCGCACTGATTGTTGTTTTACCAGTTCCAGAATAGCCAAAAAGCTGACTATTACTTCGGTTTTATTTTGAGCCGAAGACAGCAAATTTTTAAAGCTAAACTCTTGGCCGCTTTTTAATAAATTTCGGATAGAATCTATTTTTTGTTTAATGGAAATTGAGTGATCGATCGTGGTTTTCGGCAATGCCTCTGTCGGCTGCAAGCGACTAAGCAAAAAAACCATGGAATTATACAAACTATTTGTCGTAACATTAGCCGGCAAAACAAATTCTTTAGATTTTATAGGCGGTTCGGTACGACCATAAGCGACTTTGCCAACTGCCCATAAGCCATTTATGGTTTTGCTAGCCTCTACATATTGTTTGTATAATTTTAATTGGTCAGCCAAACCCGGACCAGCTTCCTCTTCTTCCGGATACGCGTATTGTAACAAACTATGCGACTTTAAGTAAATAAGTCTGGCTGCCACCACCAAAAAATCAGCCAGTTCTTCCGGACGATTTTTTTCTAATTTATCCAAATAAGAAAAAAATTGCTCGGTAACTTTGGATAGGGCAATTTCGCTGATGCTTAATTTTTCCTGATCAACCAATTGCAACAATAAATCCAAAGGGCCTTCAAATTTTTCTAATTTTAAATCGGTGAGCATGATTTAATCCGCTAGTTTTATGTGGACATCTTTTAGCGCTTGATCTGGCAAAGGCGAAGGCGCGTTCATCATTAAGTCTCTGGCATCGCCTGTTTTTGGGAAGGCCATTACTTCACGAATATTGTCTTCACCTTGTAAAATAGCAATAATTCTGTCTAAACCCAAAGCTATGCCCCCATGGGGAGGCGGACCAAAAGTAAAGGCTTCCAAAATATGCCCAAAGCGGGATTGGATTTCTGTTTCCGATAAACCAAGCAATTCAAAAACTTTTTTCTGCAATTCTCTTTCAAAAATCCTTAAACTGCCGCCGCCGATTTCAAAACCATTAAGCACTATGTCATAAGCCGCAGCTCTGGCTTGCAGAGGTTTTTTATCCAATAAACTTAGGTCTTCTTGGTTTGGCCTGGTAAAAGGGTGGTGCACCGCGCCCAAATTACCATCTTTATCTTTTTCAAACATGGGAAAATCAACTACCCAGCCAAACGCCAACACATTTGAGTCTTCTCCGACGCTTGTGTCGGAGCCCCGACCTTGCATCGGGGTTCTTAAATCAGGCTTGTCATTGCCGTATTTATCCATGGCTTCTTTATAAGTAAGGCGAGGAAATGGCTGTTCCTGAATTTGTAAATGCGGAAATAATTTTTCCACCATTTCTATCATTGCTTTTTCTATTAACTGCATAATATCTTCCTGGGTAATAAAAGACATCTCCACATCCAACTGGGTAAATTCCGGCTGGCGGTCGCCACGCTGGTCTTCGTCGCGAAAACAACGAGCCACTTGAAAATATTTTTCCATCCCCGCCACCATGAGCAATTGTTTGAACTGCTGAGGCGACTGCGGCAAAACATAAAATTCATGTTTGTGCAAACGGGAGGGCACAATAAATTCGCGCGCGCCTTCGGGAGTGCCTTTGGTTAAATTGGGAGTTTCGATTTCCAAAAAACCTTGCTCGGAAAAATAGTTTCGTAAAAAAAGAATTAAATTGTGGCGGACTTCAATATTTTTTTTCAAGCGTTCGGAGCGCAAATCCAAATAACGATACTTTAAACGCATTTCTTCGTTTATTACTTTTGTGTCCACGCTCACATCAAACGGCATGGCTTCGGACTCGGTTAAAATTTTCACTTCTTTGGCCAAAATTTCCACATTGCCCGTGGCCATGTTTGGATTTTTTTGTTTGACGCCGCGTTCCTGCACTATGCCTTTTATGGCCACACAATATTCCAAACGGGTTTTTTTAACATCTTCATTGGAATTTTCGTCTAATTCATTTGGCACGCAAACCACCTGCACAATCCCCGAACGGTCGCGCAAATCAAAAAAAACAATCTTGCTCATATTGCGACGGGCATTGACCCAGCCACTAAGCAAAACTTCCTCTCCTGTTTTATTTATTGTTTCGGTTGTTAAAATTCTTTGCATATCTTAAACGTACAACTCCGCTAATTCCACCAACCGATGCGCGTAGCCAACTTCGTTATCATACCACGCCACCACTTTTACTAAATTACCCCCTACCACATTGGTTAAATTTAAATCCACAATCGCGGAATAGGTGTTGCCCACAAAATCCGATGAAACCAATTCTTCGCTGGTGGTGGTAAGCACACCAGCAAATCTTTCGGTTTTGGAAGCGTCAATCATCGCTTGATTTATTTCTTCTTTTGTGACATTTTTCTTTAACAACACAGTCATGTCCGACACAGAAACCGTGGGTACCGGCACGCGCAAGGCCAAACCATCAAAAACATTGGCCAAACCCGGAATAACTTCGGTGACAGAAATAGCCGCGCCAGTTGTGGTCGGCACAATGTTGGCTGCGGCGGCTCTAGCCCGACGCAAATCTTTATGCGGGCCGTCTTGCAAATTCTGGTCGGCAGTATAACCGTGGGCTGTGGTCATCATCGCTTTGGCTATGCCAAACGCATCGCTCAACACCGCCATTACCGGTCCAATGCTATTGGTGGTGCAAGAAGCGTTGTTTATTACCGGAGAAGTTTCTTTATTACACTTGCCGCAATTTACCGCGCGCACATAGGTGGGCACGCCGGCGCCTTTGGCCGGGGCGCTAATGATTACTTTTTTGGCGCCGGCTTTTAGGTGCATATCGGCGCCTTCTTTTTTGGTAAACCGGCCGGTGCATTCCAAAACCACGTCTACTTTTAATTTAGCCCAAGGCAATTGCGCCGGGTCTTTTTCGGCGAACACCGGAATTTTATGGCCATCCACAATTAAATTTTTCTCGTCGTGATCTACGGATAAATCATAATGGCCGTAAGCGGTATCGTATTTTAATAAATGCGCCAAAGTTTTGGTATCAGTTAAATCGTTGATACCAACAACTTTTATATGTTTTTTAGTCATGGCGACTTTGAAGGCTTGTCGGCCGATACGACCGAATCCGTTGATGGCGATGTTCATAGTATATTCAAAAATTAAAAGTAAAAAGTCAAAAAACTATGCTTGAATTATAACTTTTTTAAACAACTTTTGCAAATACGCATTTTAAGTATTCCCCTTCGGTAAAAGCCACCAATTCCGGATGGTCTATGCCGTGGGTGTAGATTTCCAAAATCTGCAGGGTCTGACGCGACCGACCGGCTGATTCGGATAACATATACCGAAAATCGGACAAAGACACATGCGCCGAGCAAGAGGCTGTTACCAGTATGCCACCGGACGATAATAACCGCAAAGAGGCTTCGTTTATTTTTTTATAACCAATTAAACCTTCCGCAACCTTGTGCCTGTCTTTTACAAACGCCGGCGGATCCAGCACTATCACGTCAAACTTTTTCAGAGCGCGCTGTTGTTCGGCCAAATACTGCTTGACATCTCCGCAAATAAACTCGCATTTTTTTAAATCCAGTTTATTCAACTTTACGTTTTCTTGGGCTAATTCCAAAGCGCTCTGGGAAGAATCTACGCTTACCACATGCTTCGCTCCCCCGCCCAAAGCATAGACGCTAAACCCGCCGGAATAAGAAAAACAGTTTAAAACATTTTTTCCGTCCGCATACTTGGTTAAGGCCTGGCGTTTGTCCCTTTGATCCAGAAAAAAACCGGTTTTTTGTCCGCCGATTACATCTACCCAAAATTTAAAGCCATTCTCCATAATTTTTATGCGTGGCGGCACTTCGCCATGCAACAATCCCACTTGTTTTTCCGCTCCTTCTATTCCACGGGTACGCACATCCGATCTTTCGTAAATACCTTCGGGCTTAACTATTTTTACTAAAGCTTTGACAATTTTTTCCTTCCAAAATTCCATTCCCGGCGTATGAAATTGTAAAACCAGATAACCGGCGTATTTATCCACAATCAGCCCGGGCAACAGATCGTTTTCACTATGAACCAACCGGTAAGAATCGGTTTTTCTAGTCTCTACAAAGTTTTTTCTTACGGCATAGGCCGCGCTAATTCGTTTCTCAAAAAATTTATCATCCACCACCTCTTGTTCATCCCAACTCCAAAGCCGTACCGCGATTTGCGAATAAGAATTAAAATATCCTTGCGCCAAAAATTGACCTTCTTCGTTTATCAAAACCACCGCATCGCCGCTTTTTAGCCCCTCGGGAATTTGCTTAAGCGCGCCGGAAAATACCCACGGATGATGACCAAGGATTGGGCCGACTCTTTGTTTTTGAACAGTTAGTTTTGTCATGTTTAAAAGTATATCAGACTAAAACACCCGGCGCAATGGCCGGGTGTTTCTAAATTTTTACTTTTGTTTTTAGAGGTTGTTAAGCGCGGCGCGCGTGGCCGGACCAACTACGCCCGGAGCAGTCGCGAACCCTTGATCTTTTTGGAAAGCGACGACTGCGGCTCTGGTTACTCCGCCAAATAATCCGGTGTCGGTAGGGTGATTGAAGAATCCTAATTCTCTTAATTTGGCTTGCAACATTCTCACTTCTTCACCTCTAGACCCGAGTTTGAGATTGCTGACAAATTCACCTACAGTTGTGGGGGCTGGAACTGGCGGCGCGCTTTCATCTGCCGAAACTCCAGTTCCGGCATTAAGCGCGGCGCGCGTGGCTGGACCAACTGTGCCTGGGGCAGTCTTAAATCCTTGCGCTTTTTGGAAAGCAACTACCGCGGCTCTGGTGGCCGGACCAAATAATCCGGTGTTGGTAGGATGTTTGAAGAAACCTAATTCTCTAAGTGTTTGTTGTAATTGTTTCACTTCGGCGCCTTTTGAACCTACGCCTAAGGTTTTGACAAAAACTGCAACTGGAGAAGCGGTAGATGGCAAGGAAACTGAAGCGGGCGTTGCTGGAACAGCTGGAGAAACTCCTGGCACAGCCGGAGTAGCAGGTACAGCTGGGGTGACTGACGCCCCGCCGCCACTGCCAACATTTACTGCTATTCCTGAACCACAAGAATTCGTACTACCAGAAACAGCATCGGCAAAAGCTGTTTCTGTACTATCACCATTTCTTGCTTTTACACGGAAAGAGTGAGTGGTGCCGCAGCTTAAGGAACCGGGGCTAAAAGATGTGCCGGTGATCCATGTGGAATTTGAACCAGCCGTTGTGTCTTCCGCGTAAAACGCCGTAGCATTACTCGCAACCCAACTAAAAGTAAGTCCGTTGGCTCCTCCGGTAACAGTGGTTGATGTCGGCACATCGACCAAAGTATATTTGGCCGCGCTAGCCGTAGAAGTGGCCGTAGTGGTATTAGAGCCGTTTCTGGCAACAACGACAAATTGATAAACAGCATTGATGGATAGACCGGTGACCGCGAAACTGGAGCCCCAAGTAGAGGTGGTCTGCCAGACAGGCGTGGAAGTAGTCGCTCCGGCTGAATCTAAATAGTTGAGTGATGTGGTGTTGTAAAGAGAATAGGTCGTACCTGCAGAGTTTCCCGTTACATTGATGGTTATAGGCAGAGTGCTAGTGGTGGGGGTGCCAATGGTCATGGCGTTGGGTTGCGCGGCCAGGGTATATCGGGCGACGCTCTGGGTGGAGGTGAC
>JBBUEJ010000035.1:0-5444 GCA_038056955.1 Patescibacteria group bacterium | reverse complement strand
AAATTAGCCCCGGAACCGCCAGTGGGTTTTTATCGTACTATTGCCGTATCTTTTTTAGTAGTTACCCTGGTATTATTGGGAGTAATTATATTTTTTACTTCAAAAAAAGCCATTATTGTGGTAGTGGCAAAAACAGATAACAAAAATGTTAATTTAGATATAAATGTTGCCAAACAAAAAACCGGCGGATCAGCAATCATCGGCATTGTTACCACCACCGAATTTAAATGGACTCAAAAATATTTCCCAACCGGAAACAAAACAGTAAATGGATTGGCGGTCGGTTCGGTTACTTTGTATAACGACACCGGCGCGGCCCAGCCACTGGTAAAAACCACCCGTCTTTTAACCCCGGCCGGAGTTTTATTCCGTATGGCCGATAGGGTGGTGGTGCCGGCCAAGGGGCAAGTCTCGGTCAATGTCTATGCCGATCAGCCCGGAGCTTCCGGCAATATCGGTCCCAGCAAATTTACTATTCCCGGTTTAAACGAAGAAAAACAAAAGGTTATTTACGCGGACAGCGCTAAAGATATGGTCGGCGGCGTGAGAACGGTTGGTGTTTTAACCGCGGAGGATTTAAAAGCCGCTGAGTCGGATTATGTTGAGAAAGTTAAACAAGCAGTGGAAGGCTCTTTGGGGCAAACGGAATCTTTAAATCAGAAATTAGTTTTTGTTCCGGCTCATAGTGTAAGCGCGGACCGCCAAGCCGGTGAAGAAGTCACCGAGTTTAATCTGACCGGCACCAATACCGTTGTGATTGTCTATTATAATAGTGATGAATTAAAATCAGTTTTAGCAAAAGAAATTACCGGCCGCATAGACGCCAGCACGGAAAAAGTTTTGTCTGTCAGCAAGGAACCGCAAGTTTCTTTGGGGAGTTATGATTTAGCCAAACAGCAAGCCAGATTATCGGTGTATCAGGATGTGCTGGTAACTTTGGACGCCAACGCCGATAAATTGGCGGCGGGCAATTTTTTTGGAAAAAGCAAAGATGAAATTGAAAGATATGTTTTTGGCTTAGGGCATGTGGTGGGGGTAGATGTAAAGTTTTCGCCGTCATGGATGAGAAGCGCGCCGGCAGTCGCCGATAGAATTCAGGTGATTGTTAAGAATGTGCAATAATAATTTGACAAAGCGAATAAACCCCGATACGCTGTAAAGGTGTGCGGGGGTTATTTTTATAAATGTATGAACAATGAACAATTAGAAAACATTCGTCATTCGGCCGCGCATATGCTGGCGGCCGCGGTTTTAGAATTATATCCAGGCACGAAACTGGCCATTGGGCCCACCATTGAAAACGGTTTTTATTATGATTTTCTTTTTCCGAGCGGTGTAGTAATTTCCGAAAACGATTTGCCAAAAATTGAAGCCGCAATGAAAAAAATTACCAAGGGCCACCATATCTTTACTGGCCGTAAAGTAACTGTCGCTCAAGCTAAAAAAGAAGCCAAAGACCAACCGTTCAAATTGGAGCTCATAAACGAATTCGCGGCTGAAGGCAAAGAATTGACCATGTACGAATCCGGGCCGTTTCAGGATTTGTGCCGCGGCGGACATGTGACCAATACTAAAGAAATTCCTTTGGGCGGTTTGAAATTACAGCGAGTGGCCGGCGCTTATTGGCGCGGGAGTGAAAAAAATCCGATGCTGACTCGTATTTATGGTTTGCTTTTTTTAACCAAAGAAGAGCTGGATACTCATTTACAACAACTGGAAGAAGCCAAAAAACGCGATCATCGTAAGTTGGGCAAAGAGTTAGAGTTATTTACGATTATCGATGAGATAGGCCCCGGATTGCCGTTGTTTTATCCAAAAGGAACGATACTGCGACGTTTGGTTGAAAATTATATTACTGAAGAGCAGGAGAAACGTAATTATGCGCCTATTTGGATTCCACATATTACTAAGGGAAAATTATACGAGATTTCAGGGCATTTGGATAAATATGACGCGATGTATCCTCCGATGTCTATTGATGAGGAAAATTATTATCTCAAGCCGATGAATTGTCCGCATTTTATGATGTTGTACCGTTCGTTGCCGCATTCCTATAAAGAGTTGCCGCTACGATATACGTCCACGACGACCAATTATCGCTATGAGAAATCAGGTGAGTTGTCAGGTTTAACTCGAGTGCGAGCTCTCACCCAGGATGATTGTCATGTGTTCTGCGAGCCAACCCAGATTGAAACAGAAATTTCGGTTATGCTTGACATGATTCGGCATGTCTATAAAACATTTACGTTTGATAATTTCTATGTGCGTGTTTCGCTTCATGATCCGAAGAATAAGCAAAAATATTTGGGCGGTGACGATGTTTGGCAAATGGCGGAAGATGCTTTGCGAACTGTTGTTAAAGCTACCGGCTGGAAATATGTGGAAGAAGAAGGCGAGGCGGCTTTTTATGGTCCAAAATTGGATTTTATGGTTAAAGATGTAATTGGCCGCGAATGGCAGCTATCTACTATCCAGCTTGATTTTAATTTGCCGCAACGTTTTGATCTTGAATACACTAATAAGGAAGGCGCAAAAGCCAAGCCGGTGGTTATTCACCGCGCTATTCTTGGTTCGACCGAACGATTTTTGGGTATTATGATTGAGCACTTTGGCGGCGCGTTTCCGGTTTGGTTATCACCGGTGCAAGTGCATTTGTTACCTGTTTCAGTTAAACATCTCGAGGGCGCTCTCCAGATTGCTGTTGAGTTGCGAAATAATGGATTACGAATGGCTATTGATGAAGCTGATGAAACAGTCGGTAAAAAGGTTCGTAATGCTGTCGGACAAAAAACGCCTTATATAGTGGTGATTGGTGATAAAGAATTAGCCGGTGAAGAGTGGATGATTCGGGTGCGCGGACAAGAAGATCAAATTAAAATGAATAAAAAAGACTTCATAGCCAAAGTAAAAAAGGAAATTTCTGAAAGAAGTTAAACTTCCTAAAATTGTTGTCATTCTTGGGCCCACAGCATCTGGGAAAACAGATTTAGGATTGGAATTGGCAAAAAAATTTAACGGTGAAATTGTATCCGCGGATTCGCGTCAGGTTTATAAAAAAATGAATATCGGCACTGCCAAGCCTAAAGGCGTTTGGGAAAAAATAAATGGAAATAAAATTTTTGTCGTAGACAACATTCCTCATTACCTGGTGGATATTGTAGATCCGGGGGATGATTTTACCGTCGCGGATTATAAAAAAATGGCCACTTTAAAAATTAATGATATTTTAAGCAGAGGCAAGCTTCCGATTATGGTGGGCGGAACAGGGCTCTATATTTGGACTTTGCTGGACAATTTGGATATTCCTAAAATTAAACCCAGCCAAAGATTAAGAAAAGGATTAGAGAAAAAATCATTGCCAGAACTTGTGGCTTTCTTAAAAAAAATTGATCTGGAAACTGCCCAGAGAATAGATTTACATAACCCCCGCCGTGTATTGCGAGCCCTGGAAGTTTTTATTTTGAGCGGGGAGTCATTGGCGCGGCAAATAACAAAATCCGCGTCCTTATTTAACGCCTTGCAAATTGGCATTGATTTGCCACGCGCGGAATTATATGAACGAATAGACGCCAGAGTGGATCAACAGATTAAAAATGGGCTGGTGGAAGAAACAAAAAAACTTATAAAACAAAAGTATGACTGGAATTTGCCCAGCATGAGCGGCATCGGTTACAAACAAATTGGATTTTATCTGCGCGGTGAAGCCACCTTAGACGAAGCTATTGCCATTTTAAAACGCGATACTCGGCATTATGTCAAAAGACAAATGACCTGGTTTAAGCGCGATAAAAAAATAAACTGGATAAAAACCCCCGACCCAAAGTTAGTTGAAGGATTGGTAAAAAAATTCTTAACGAAGGCTGGTTTCATCTCCCATAAAGTCTAATTTTTCTCCGGTTACCGTATCTTCGGCCTGCACATGCGTTTTGGAGACTAGTAATTCTTGAGTAGGATTAATACTGTTTAAAGTTACTGCTATCGGCAAGGCCAACACATCCATACTTTCCGGCATTTCAGTAATTGTCCAAATAATTTTTTTATTTACCGGATCAAATTTTACGGCTCCGGCCGGAGCTGGGGAAGCTGGTTCCACTTTTACATCGCCATAAACATCGGCTGATAGTGTCAAATTTTTTAAAGGATGAAAATTATTTGTTAGCACCCAAGTAATTTGATGTTTTTGTCCACTGCCATCGCCAGATACCGAGTCGCGGGTTTCAAATTTTAGGTCCGAATTTACCGTGATAATTATTTGGTTGCTGGAGTAAGTGTGGGAGATGCCGTCTGGGTCCTTAAAACTTACTTCTGCCAGAGCGGTAATTTGAGAAGCCGTGTTTAGGTCGGATAAATTAAATGAGGAGCTATCTTTAATCGGCAAGCGCACATCAATGCTAATTTCTTGGCTTTTATTTATTTTAGCCAGCCCAGAAATCTTATTTTTATTCCAGGTGATTTCTCCACGCCTAAGACTATCGCTAAGTTGAATCCCGCGCACATCTCCGTCAAATTTGTCTTCAATCTTGGACCAATCCAGCAGACTTTGTTTTTTTGCGGAGGGCGCGTCCAGGGTAAATTTCAGGCTGACATTTTTTAAATCATTGGCGCTCTGATTTTTTAAGGAAAGAGTAATGTTTAAACTATCTCCGGGCTGACCGCTGAAGTTTGCCAAAGAGCCGTTTATAGCCAAATTAAAATCCAGATCATTCTGGGTCAGTTCGGTGATTGCTTTGCCATCGGCCAAAACAAAGGGGCTATTATTGACTATGGTAGAAAGCGCTCCGGAAATGTCGCCGGCATCTAACGTAGAGCTTGAGAATTTTCCTATAATTTTAAATGCCCACTTAGAGGAAGAGCTAATTTTATTTGGATCAATGGTCCATTTATAATCTTTACTGAGAGCGGGGGAGGAAGAAGTAATGAAGAAATTTTGCGGCCACACCGGCTTTAATTCCAGTTTATTTATATTGGAATCGTATTCTTTTTTTACCATGAAAGTATATTCGGCAGCGTTGCCGGTAATGGTTTTGCTTGGCCCGCTAATAATCAGAGAAAAAGGCGATTTTTCTATCGCGACATCCAAAATTGAAGCTTTTTGCAGTTCAGAACCGAAATTTTCTGGTTGGTAGGTTAAGAATACCCGCCAAGATTGTTTTTGGGCTAATGATCCGTAAGTTAAACCGGTTATGGTAACTTCTCCTTTTCGGCGCGCCCCGATTTCACCTAAATTCCATTCTGTATGTCCGGAGTTTTTTGAACTATGGTCGCTGGATAAGAAAACAAAACCGGCCGGGTATTGCACGTTTAAAGTCGCTTTTTTTAAAGCCAGACTTTGGTTATTTTCGTAAGAAATTTTATAAGTGGTGGTTGTTCCGGCCGTTATATTTTTTGGGCCGTCAATATTTAGGTTAATCTGTTCCTAGGCAAATTTTTTATCGCTAGGCATT
>JBBUEJ010000034.1:0-1043 GCA_038056955.1 Patescibacteria group bacterium | reverse complement strand
CGCTCAAGAACAGCCGGTTGAAAGAAGTTAAGATACCGGTATTGCGCAATTGGCAGGACGCGTTGGGCGACTATCTAAAAGAAATTATTGTTTAATACGGATTGCATACGAAATATGTCAACCTTGTCCCACAAGACAATTAAAAATTCAATCTATAGCCTAATTGGTTTTGTCTGGCCTCTTATTTTGGCCTTTGTTTCCGTGCCGATTTTGATTAAAGCTCTAGGAACTTCTCAATACGGATTTTTAATTTTATTAAATACCAGCATCGGCTTTTTTTCTCTTTTAGACATGGGATTTAATTATTCTTTTACAAAAAAATTATCCGAAAATTACGAACAATCAGCAGAGGTAGATGAGTTGAATAATATGTTTAGTTCCACCTATATAACTTATTTTGCGTTAGGCATATTGGTATTTTTAATTTTGATTTTTTTTACCCCGGTTATTATCAGTGTCTTTAGGATACCGCAAAATTATGCCGGTTCCTTGCCTTGGATATTTTTTATTTTAGGGCTAACCTTTTTCTTTAAGATGTTGATTGTGCCTACCGGACAGATTCCTTATGCCATCCAGAGATCGGATGTAGTCACAAAAATCAGCATGTTTAATGTCACATTCACGCAAGTTGCCAGCATTGCTTTGGCCCTGAAAGGTTTTGGTATTTTTTCTCTCATATTGGTTCAGCTTATTTCCGCGGCGGCAGTTTACGCGGCTTATCACGCCTTCGCCCGGCGCGCGCTTCCTTATCTGCGTTTGCGGCTCCGGTTTTCTTTTAACGCCTTCCGCAATGTGATTAAAGACGGCGTCTGGGTGGCAATCGGAAATTTTATTTATACTGCTATTTACCAGCTCGATAAAATTGTTTTGGGTACTTTATCCGGCCCGTCGGCGGTTTCGTATTACGCTTCTTCGCAAATGATTCCGGAAAAGATACAGGGGACATGTTTCAGCCTGTCGCACTTATTTTTTCCTATTTTTTCTCAGTTGCAAAAAAATGACTCCGACAAAGTGAGCGCTGTTTTCCGCCGTTCCATAAGAAT
>JBBUEJ010000033.1:0-1195 GCA_038056955.1 Patescibacteria group bacterium | reverse complement strand
TCCGAGACAAACACCTCCGGCCGGCGCACAAGGCGCCGAACCGATCAACCTTCCTAATTCTTTAAATCGCGCCTACGGCGCGACCAGGCGACATCATTATGATGTTTAGCCCGCGCGTAACGCATAAATAGCGATACTCGCAAGAATGGAAAAATTCTTTAAAAAGAAACTCCACGACCAGCTTCCGCTAGCCGTGCCTTGTTACGACTTCGTCCTTGTCACCGAGCTTGCCTTAGGCCCCGCTAGGCGGGGATTTTGGGCACTCCCGGCTCCCTTGACGTGACGGGCGATTATCCTTTAGAAACTTAAAGTTGATGTTCCCATCGCGCCTGCGGATTTCCCGCACGCGACGAGCTCTAATGCATCTTTTGCTTCAATTTATATAGATTACTTAGTCCGGCGTTAGTAAGATGTTCTCTTTTTTTAATTCTTTCCATAATCTCACAAAAAATTTTGAAGTCTTTCAATTTGGAAGGAAATCTTAATCTATTCTGTTCAAAGAACGGAATAATAACTTTTTCCAAATCTTCTCTTTTAGTGACTTCAAAACGATAACAATTCTGATGATTTTTACGGCTGTCTTTTTGGAAATAGATATTGCCGCAATTAAAATATCTCTTTAAATCATCAAGAATTATTTTATCTTTTTCAACAAGCTTAAGGAAGAATTTTGGTTCTGCTCTTGTTCTTCTTTTTCTGCCATTATCCTTATTTGGACTATGAATGAAAGCAGTAAAGCTTCCTTCACCATCCACTAAGCCAACTATATAATCTTTTGTAAACATTGCATTGGAGTGAGCCCTTCCCCTTTCGATAATCTCAGAGTACTATGGCTCAGCTGACTTCTGACGCTGCGTAAGTTTCATTATATTCCGTCTTAAACGGAATAACAACACCAGATATCCACAGGTCACTTAATTCTCCGTTCCAAACATCCCGATAATCCTTTTTTTTGATTTTCCCTACTCTCACCACCCTCCAGTAGGTCAATCGGATTATTTTTCATCGGGCTGCTTTTTGCCTCCAGATCCTTCACCTCGGGCCTCGCGGCACGAGACTATCTTTCGGCTATGCTCTCTGACGGACAGAGAGAAACGGATTTTAACCGTTTGGAAAATTAAGCTGCTGCGCGCTTTTATTGTGAGTACAAGACTTGAGAACGTATTCACCGCGGCATGCTGATCCGCGATTACTA
>JBBUEJ010000032.1:7069-10020 GCA_038056955.1 Patescibacteria group bacterium | reverse complement strand
GTTAGAAATTGCGTGCAATGCGGCGCGGATAAAAATGGAACGATAGTTGGCGGAGATGTGCTCAATGTTTTAGACAATTCATTAATGGCCGGCTTTTTGGGCAGTTCGCCAGATCCGCTTTTTGCCAAAGTTACCAATGATAGCTCGCTTACTTTGGCTATTGGCGGCAGCTGTGCTCTTCAGTTTGTGCAATCAGGACCACGTGGAGTTCCCCCAACTGTTATCGCTCCATGCGATGTTAACACCACTAACTCTTTGGCGGTAGCCAAGGCTGCAAAAAATCGCACTTCATCAAATTTGGCGTCTTACACCTTGCTCAATCTCTATCTTTCCGGAACTCCAGCCGCATTAATCAACAGCAATCCCATCTGTTCAACGGACAACAATCCAAATTATAAATATCAAATGTATGTTAATTATGATTGGACCCGTCCATTAAATTTTCTGGTAGTGGCTGAACCGCAGAGTTGGCAATACGATATGGTGTTATCGCCGGTGGTTTCCCATTCTTTGCGCCCAAATGATTTGCGCGTTGTTGCCAGCTGGGTTGGATCTGGAGATTTTTACAGCGGCATTCTGAATCCGTTTGTTATTAGTCCGAATAGCCCAGAAATAGAGGGTCCGTCTTACGCTTCAGCCGCGCTTACTACCGATTGCACCGGTATTGCTTGCACTTATGTTTATGAATATGCCACTGGCACCAATTATTACAACTTAACTACCCGTTCAAGCCAATTTAGTTTTGGCGGCAACGCGGCTACGCAGGTCTATAAGAAATACGGTATTTGGTATCATGGTTTTGATTCCACTTCCGGTCAAACGAGCGCCGAGGCATTTACAATTGATACCGCTGCCATGTCGGGCAATACCTACGCGTTTTATGTGCGTTCGCCGGGTAATCCGATTAGGCAATTTAAAAATACAGCCAGATTAAGAGTGGATGTGTATTTATCTGAAAGCGATAATAATCCGTATCATTTTGGTACACCGGTAAAAACATATTATTTCAACACCGCGGCTCCATCAGATAATCCCAATGCCCGTTATTGGCAGGTCTTTAATATCAATAGGCCATCGTCTAATTTGTCCATATCGGATATAATAGATATAAATGCCATAGTTACCGATCCGGCGCGTTTTCAATATATAACTCTCGCTCCGGTCGCTCCCGCTCCGATCGTCGCTCCCGTCTTTACCATCGTTCCCACCTGCTCCGACGGTATTCAGAACGGCACTGAAACAGGCCTCGACTGCGGCGGCTCCTGCCCGGCCTGTCCCATCGTTCCCCCCATCGTTATCATCGTTCCCCCGGCACCTATTTGCACCGACGCTGATTGGTCAAGTACTATTTTTCCCAGATCGTGTCCGTCAACAGGAATACAAACCAGATTTTGGACAAAAATAGGAACATGCGCAGGCGGAGTGACACATCCGGCTACTGAACTTGCTACTTGTACTTATGTTCCTTTAGCCACCGTTCCCACCCCGCCCTTGAACCTAAGGGTGACGACCGATGCCGCCGGTGATAACCTCGCTTGGGACGCGCCTTCAAGCAATGGAGGCTCGCCGTTAACCCTTTACTTAATATATCGAGACGGACTTCAGCAGTGGTCCACCATACCACCTGTGACCACTATTTCTCCGGGGACAACAAATCTCTGCTATACAGTGAGGGCGAGAAATGCCGTTGGCGACAGCAGTTTTTCCAATGCGGTATGCACTACCATTCCCGTCGTTCCCCGAAGTCCTTAGTTATAGGGCGGGCGTAATTTAAATTTTGTTTAGTATGGGCGCAAGTAAAAAAATTACAATTTTATTAGTTATTTTGGCGCTAACCGGAGCTGGCGCTTTGGTTTATGTAGCCGTAATTAAAAAATCGGTGGCGCCCGCTTTAAATCCTGCGGTGGACCAAGTAAGACAGCAAGAGTTTAAGGATGCCTTACAAAAACTATCCGCTTCAGACCAGGATTTGGATGGCATATCCGATAGCGAAGAGGCGAAATATCAGACAAGCGTTACATCTTCTGATACAGACGAAGACGGATTAACAGATTGGCAGGAAATTTTTATTTATAAAACTAACCCATTAAAAGCCGACACGGATGGCGATAGCAAAGCCGATGGTTATGAAGTGCGCCGCGGTCTCAATCCGAATGGGGCAGGTCGGGTTGGGAAGTAAGGTATTTATCATTTATTATTCAATCATATGTTTGATGAACAAAACCAAAATCCAAACGCGCCCAAAAATTTACCGACCGAACCGGTAGATATGTTTGCCGGCGTGGAAAAAAATGATGGCGCTTTGCCGTCTCCAATTCCTGACGCTTTATCGGTTGGGTTGTTAAAGAAAAAAGACGAAGACGTTAAAACTATGCCCAATTTGTCGCCAACAAACCAAGGCGTAACTTTGCAGGATTATAAAACCAGCGGGCCTATTTTGGGGAAAATAATATTTTTCCTGGTAGTGGTCTTGTTAGTGGGCGGACTGGGCTATGGCGGCTGGTGGTTTTTGTATGGCAGTAAAAATCAGGTGGTGAAATTGCCTGTCGTGCCGGCCAATCAAACCAGCCAAAACCAGACTCCGCCAAATATCAGCCCAGCCGCCGACAATTCTGCAAATATTCCAGCCCAACAAAATAACGATCAAATTTTATTCGGGCAGGCGGTCGATAGCGATAAAGACGGGTTAGATGATGTCAGGGAAAAAGAAATCGGCACTAATCCGCAAAATACCGATAGCGACGGCGACGGATTAAGCGACGGCGATGAGGTGGTAGTTCATAAAACTAATCCATTAAAAGCGGATACGGATGATGATGGTTTAAGCGACGGCGACGAAACGTTGATTTGGCGCACTAACCCATTAAATCCAGATACTGACGGCGATGGTTATCCCGATGGCACGGAAGTTAGAAACGGCTACAGCCCTCTTGGGCCCGGCAAGCTTTTTA
>JBBUEJ010000032.1:0-6969 GCA_038056955.1 Patescibacteria group bacterium | reverse complement strand
ATGTTTGGAAAAAAAGCGGCCACAAATTCCGAAATTGATCAAACCATTAGCGTGCAGACAATTCCCGCGGATTTTTATGGCGGCATTAATCCGGTAGTAAAATTTAAAAAAGTAGAAAAAGAAGTGGTGCTACAGACCAAACCTAAATTGAGCGCGCCTGAAAAGAAAATGCTTGATAAAAGCACAGCCGCCGGCAGTGGCGTTCTTTTGCATCCGGCAAATATTCTTACCAACAAAAAATACGCCATAATTTTTGGATCATCGCTTTTTGTGGCTATTGTGGCCGGAGTAAGTGTTTACTATTACATACAATTAAGGCAACAAGCAAAACCATCCGCGCCGGCGGCGCCTCAAATAAGCGTTTCCACGCCGACCCCGCCGCCGGAAATTACCGAACCTTCCCCAACCGAGGTTGTTGTACCCACCACCACCGAAAGCGCGCCGTCTTTGGCCGAAGCGCCCATTGATTTCCCGTCCGCATTGCTGGGAGACAGTCCGGATTTGGATAAAGATAATCTGACAGACACCGCCGAAGAATTATTTGGCGCCGATCCCAGCAAACCGGATACCGATGAAGATAGTTATAACGATGGTCACGAAGTTTTTTATTTGTATAATCCGGCCGGCAAAGAACCACAAAAGTTAATTGATTCCGGATATGTTAATGATTATATTAATTCGGTTTTTGGCTACAAAGTTTATTATCCGTTAAATTGGGCTATTGGCAATGTGGATGAAAGCGGGCGAGATGTTTTATTTAGCACCATTACCGGTGAAAATATAGAATTGCGGGTGTTTGATCGTTTGCCAAATCAAACATTCGCGGATTGGTTCGCCCAGCGGGCGCCAAACGAACAGTATCAGAATCTGGTTGATTTTCAAACCAGGTTTACAGAATTGGGTAAAAATAGAGCGGATAATTTAGTTTATTATTTTATGGATGATACCCGCGTGTATGTGATGATTTATCATACCACTGATTCTAACGTGGTTAATTATCGGTCCGTAATGGTAATGATGGCCAGAAGTTTCCGGTCCGTCGGGTTCACTCCGCCGGAAATAATACCGCCCACACCCGAAACAAGCGTTTATCCTGCTGAAATGCCATCGTCCATAAATCCGTAAATCATAAATTTTAAATCATAAATCATAAATTTTAATCATGTTATCCTTAGAACTTAATAAGCGCGTAAAATGTTCGTGGACCAAAAATGGGGTTGAAAAAGTATTTAGTATAATTCAAAAGAAAGTAAAATTAAACGGCGGGTTGGAAGTAAATATAGTGGGAGACAAAGAAATGAAGGGTTTAAATTTTAGATACAGAGGAAAGAATAAAACCACGGATGTTTTGTCTTTTGCATGGCAAGAAGACAAAATAATAAAAACGAAAAATTTGGGCCAGATTTATATTTGTTACCCGCAGATTGCGCGCCAAGCCGCAGAGTTGTCCGTGAATGTTAAAGAAGAGTTTGCACGTATGTTAACACATGGGTTGTTGCATATCGTGGGCTACGATCACATAGAAAAACAAGACGCAAAAAAAATGTTTAAAATTCAGGAAGAAATAGTATGTCTTTACGCAGGTTGCTAAAAAGTTTTGCCGATGCCATGTGCGGCCTTAGCCATGTTTTTAAATCAGAACAAAATTTTCGTATTCAGGTGTTATTAGGTTTTTTTGTTTTCATAGCGGCAGCTTATTTTCCTCTGCACAGTTGGGAAGTCATTCTGCTTATTTTATTAACCCTGCTGGTTCTACTAGTGGAAATTTTAAATACAGCCTTTGAGCATTTTAGCGATTTGCTCAAACCCCGTCTGCATCATTATGTGGGTGTGGTCAAAGATATTATGGCCGGCGCGGTATTGCTTACGTCGGTAGTGGCGGTGGCGGTAGGAGTGATAATCTTTTATCCGTATTTGAAAAATTTGTTTAAGTAATGATATAATGACACCATGAAAAACGGACAAGGAAATTTAATCGGCGGCTTGGATATTGGATCAAATTCGGTGCGAATGGCCGTGGGACAGTTAATCGGGAAAGAAGAAGGCAATGTTGAGTTGCAGATTTTAGGCGCGGCTGAAGTTCCTTCAGAAGGAGTGCAAAAAGGAGTGGTCAGTAGCATAGAAGATGTAGTATCGTCTATTTCCGCTTGTTTGGAACGAGTGGAAAGAATGGTTGGTGTGCCCATAGATAGTGTTTGGGTGGGAATTTCCGGATTGCAAATTTTATCGCAAACCAGCAAAGGTGTTGTGGCTGTATCCAAGGCCAATAGTGAAATAACCGAAGAAGACGTAAATCGCGCTATGGAAGCGGCCCGGTCTATAGCCACGCCTTTAAATTATGAAGTTTTGCACGTTCTTCCCAGGCATTATACGGTAGATGGACAAACTGGAATAAAAGACCCAACGTCCATGACGGGTGTGCGCCTAGAGGTGGAAACACAAATTATTTTGGGCTCATCTTCGCAAATCAAAAATTTAACTAAAGCTGTTTATCGAGCCGGCCTAGACATAGAAGATCTTGTTTTATTTATTCTGGCTACTGCCGAAATTGTGGTTACCAAGCGCCAGAAAGAACTGGGAGTGATGGTTGTAAATTTGGGCGGGACCACTACCGGTATGGCGGTATTTGAAGAGGGAGAGTTAATTCATACCGCTATTATTCCTTTCGGTTCTCAAAATATCACCAACGACACTGCTCTGGGGCTGAAGGTATCCGTAGATATCGCGGAGCGGGTGAAAATAGAATATGGAGACTGTAGTTCCGATTCAACTTCCATAGATTTATTTGATGTCGGCGCTCCGGATCACCAGATAATAAAAAAGAAATTTTTAAGTGAAATAATTTCTGCCCGGATGGAGGAAATTTTGCAAAAAGTTGATGATGAACTTAGAAAAATACAACGTTCCGGCTTGCTTCCTGCCGGCGTGGTGTTCACTGGCGCCGGAGCAAAAATTCCCGGCTTGGTAGAGTTGGCAAAAAAAGTTTTATGTTTGCCGGCAAATTTAGGTTATCCGCTTAATGTGACAAGCGTAACCGACAAAGTGAATGATTTAGGTTTTGCCACGGCAGTAGGGCTGGTGAAATGGGGGAGTGAAATGCAGGGGACACATAATTATAAACCCGGTTTAAAAAATATAAATGGTTTTTTTGGACAGTTTAAAAAATGGCTAAAAGCCCTTATTCCCTAACTGTACACATTAAGTTTGTTAATTTTCTTGACAGTAAAAATTTTTAACTATAAACTATATAACGGAGGCCACTCCGTTATTTTGTTTAAGAACGTATTGAATACAAAATTTGTTCAATCAATGCGAGTTGCAAGTATATCTTAATATAACCTGTTTCGAATTTAATTTAAATGTATGCCACAAGTAAAACCGGACATAGAAACATTTGCCAAAATAAAAGTTATCGGCGTCGGTGGGTCGGGAGGATCGGCGGTGAATCGCATGGTTGGCGGAAAGATTCGTGGTGTAGATTTTATTGCCATGAACACCGATGTGCAGGCCCTGCATCACAGCTCCGCTCCGCAAAAATTACATATCGGTAAAAGTGTTACTCGCGGACTAGGCGCCGGCATGGATCCGGAAGTCGGCAGAAAAGCCGCCGAGGAAGCCCAGAACGAAATACGCGATATGGTGAAGGACGCGGATATGGTTTTTATTACCTGTGGTTTGGGCGGAGGAACCGGATCCGGAGCCGCGCCGACTGTGGCCGCGGTCGCCAAAGAAGCCGGAGCACTAACCGTGGCAGTAGTCACAAAACCGTTCGCTTTTGAAGGTCCGCAACGCCGGGATATTGCCGAAAAAGCGTGGGAGCAATTGGCCCGCAATGTAGACGCTATCATAACTATTCCCAACGATCGTATTTTACAAATAATAGACAAGAAAACAACTTTAATGGAATCTTTTAAAATTGTTGACGATGTTTTGCGTCAAGGTGTTCAGGGCATCGCGGAACTCATCACCATTCCCGGTTTAATCAATGTGGATTTTGCGGACGTAAAAACAATTATGCGCGACGCCGGTTCGGCTCTAATGGGTATCGGTATAGGCACCGGCGAGAATAGGGCGGCCGAAGCGGCCAAAGCCGCCATCTCCAGCCCGTTGTTGGAACTTTCTATTGATGGGGCCAGAGGGATTTTGTTTACTATTACCGGTGGCCCGGATATGACGATGACTGAAGTAAGCGAGGCGGCAAAAATAGTTACCAGCTCAGCCTCCGAAGACGCGAAAGTAATTTTCGGAGCTACTATTGATGATTCTATGGCCGGCACCATGCGCATTGCGGTTATTGCCACGGGCTTTGACGACCGCCGTCCCAACGTGTCAGCGACTGAAGAAGAACAAACAACCCAATCATTTTTTTCAGGCGGCAAATATATGCCCAGCAATTTTATGAGAAAAGCGCAGAAAGACGAAGAGGAAGAAGAAAAAAAGTTTAAACAAATTATTCAAAACAATAACAACACACCGTCTCAAGCAACCAGAAATCAACTGGCGCAGATTAAAGACAAGAGCAATACAGACGATGAACTGGAAATACCGGCGTTTATTAGAAAAAAGATGGGAATTTAGACCTTTTGATGAAAAGACAATCCTAAAAAGCGGGGTTGTTCTTTTTTTTAAGAAATGGTAGAATTGTCTATATATGCGTTGTCCAATTTGTAATAATAGAGCCATTAGCGTGGTAGATACGCGTCCGGCCGAAGACGATTTATCTATCCGCCGTCGTCGGGAATGCGACAAGTGCCAATATCGTTTTTCCACCGTTGAAGAAATGGAATTATTAGATGTCATTGTGGTAAAAAGCGACGGACATCGGGAAATTTATATGCGCGATAAAATAGAAAGCGGCATCAAGATGGCTTTAACCAAACGGCCGTATACCCGCGACAGTTTTCATCGCCTCATTCATTCCATCGAACGCGATATCCAAAAAAAGAAATCCAAAGAAATTTCCAGCAAAGAACTTGGTGAAGTTGTTATTAAACATTTGCGGGGTTTTGATAAGGTGGCTTACATAAGATTTGCCAGCGTTTACCGCGATTTTAGAGATGTGCGTACTTTTGAAAAAGAATTAAAGAAATTATCCAGTAAATAATATGTTTAGACACAAAGAAACAACAACTGATGAAGCACCCGCATCCGGGGGATCTCCCGAAGGGAGAGAAAAAAAACCGGAGCCGATTATAGCCGAGCCGGTTAAGGCCGAGTTAAGCCTAAAAGAGCTTATAGAAAAAAACTTAAAGTGGTCCCAGATTATTTATGAACAGAATCGAAAAATAAATAACAAACTTTTGTGGTCCGCTATTTTTAGTTGGCTTAAACTAATTCTCATTGTAGGCCCAATTATTTTGGCAATTATTTATTTTCAACCAATGTTAAAAGGCGTATGGACGCAGTACAACCAATTGTTGGGTGGTATGTCGGCTGACAAAGGAGCGTCTACACAAGGTTCATTGGATAATCTTCTTAAGTTGTTTAATTTAGATCCTGCCAAGCAAGAGCAGCTGAAAACACTTTTAAAGTAGTATGTTTAAAAAAACAAAAATTTGTTGTACCATTGGCCCCGCTTGCGATAGTGTTAAAATTTTAACTGATATGGTAAAAGCGGGTATGAATATTGCCCGGTTAAATTTTTCTCACGGCGATTTCGCCAGCCATGCCGCCCTTATCAGCAACATCAGAAAAGTAGAAGCCATAACCGGCGAGCCGATTGCCATTATGCAAGATTTGCAGGGGCCAAAGATACGTGTGGGAAGTTTGCCCGAAGCCGGTGTTCCGATAAAAGTGGGGGAGGAATTAGTTTTTGATACTGGCTTGACAGAATTTAAAAACGGCGATATTCCTTTAGATTATCCCGACCTACACAAATTTTTGGAACCGGGCCAGAGAATTTTGGTGGACGACGGCCATATTGAAGTAAAAGTAAAAAATATCACTGGCACAAAAATAACGGGCGAAATAATGGAAGGGTCAGTAATTTTTTCTCATAAGGGATTAAACTTGCCGGATAGTATTTTGGATATTGCGGCTATAAGTGAAAAAGACAAGAAAGATTTAAAATTTGGCGTGGAGCAGGGGGTGGATTTGGTGGCGTTGTCATTTGTGCGTTCCGCCAAAGACATTTTGGATCTGCGGTTTTTAGTTAAACAATTTGAAGGCGAGTTGGGCATAAAAGACCAACAGCCGATACGTTTGATTGCCAAAATAGAAAGACGTATTGCCGTAGATAATTTAAAAGAAATTTTGGATGTTACCGACGGTATTATGGTGGCGCGCGGCGATTTGGGTTTGGAAATGCCGGCCGCCGAAGTGCCTTTGGTGCAGAAAAAAATGATAGACGCCGCCAATGCCAAGGCCAAACCTGTAATCGTGGCTACGCAAATGTTGGATTCCATGCGCGAAAATCGTCGTCCTACCAGAGCCGAAGTAAGCGATGTGGCCAACGCGGTTATAGATCACGCCGATACTTTAATGCTTTCCAACGAAACCGCGGTGGGCAAGCATCCGGTTTTAGTGGTAGCCACTATGGCCGATATCATTGTCAGTACGGAGAAGTCGCATTATGACGACACGGCTTTGCCGCCGGTTCATAAAAGCGGAACTACTACCGACGTGGCCATTACCGAACTTTCGCGTATTTTAGCCGAAGAAGTAAAAGCTAAAATAATTTTGGCCGCCTCTCTTTCCGGAGAAACCGGCCGGATGATTAGCCATGTGCGTCCGTCTTTGCCTATCTTGGTTAGCACCAGCAGTCAAAGAGTACAGAGGCAGTTAAATTTATCCTGGGGAGTGATATCTTTTATCTTGGAACCATGTCGGTCTATAGAAGAGTTAGTAGAAAAAGCCATTACTTACATTAAAAAAAATAAGATTGCCAAAAAAGGCGAACAAATGGTGGTGGTGGCAGGAGAACCGGTTGGTCAGGCGGGCAATGTGAATTTGGTGGAGGTGCGGGAGATA
>JBBUEJ010000031.1:0-2689 GCA_038056955.1 Patescibacteria group bacterium | reverse complement strand
AACATGAAAACACCTAGGGAGTTCGCTATGTCGCATTTGACATGAAAGAGAACGTGGGGTTGACAGTTCCAGTCAAATAATCAGTAAACGTGGATAATAGTATGTAGCTGGCAAAAACTAAAACTACGCCGATTATCGCCCAAACCATAGTTTGCGTGCCCATTTTTACTTTTTCCGGATTGCCGGCGGAGGTGAGCCACTGGAACCCGCCCCAAACCAGCATTAACAAAGTTAAGGCGCCTATTATGCCTAGAGCTGATTTTATTACTATACTGATAATACTACTAACATCAGTGCCGCTCGTCAAAGGATTTTCCAAAACGCACGTATTTTGGCCGGCGGCATTTAGCCCGCATTCCCCAGGTTTAACTTGTGCTAAAACATAACTAAACATACCAAAAATAAAAGCCATGCTCAAAATTACTGTTAAAAATGTTTTTTTAGTATTATTCATATCTACAACCCTAAAGACTTAAATATAAAGCTGGCTAACATATAACTAGAAAGCATAACCACCACGCCTAAAGTGGTCCAAACCATTATACTTTTAGCTTTAGTAACTTGTTCGGCGTTGCCGGAAGCCGTCATCCACAAAAATCCGGCGACAATATATAAAACCAAAGATATAGAACCAATAAAGGCCAGCAGTATTTTTATGAACCGACCGATAAGCTGGGCTGGTTCTGTTATTGCGGCCGGGTTTAAACGGTTAGCGGCATCGGATAATAGATCTGCCGATGATTTTCCAGTGCCGGCTCGTAACTCGTCGCCACTTGCACGAAGCGCATCAAATTCGGTTTTGGGCAGAGTACTGACGGCAAAATAATTTGGATCGGTCTGGCAAATCTCTTTGCATTGGTCCACCGAGGATTGCTTACTGGAAGCAAATACGGATGACTTAGGGCCTTCATACGGCTTACCGTCCTTAATCAGAATGCATGAGCATGTATACTCGACATCTTCAGCCTTGGCTACGCTAGGAATACTTACAACAATAAATAACACAAGAATTAATCCAAGACTGAAATAAAAAAAATTAAAAAATTTCATACACTACCCCGTTAATTTATACCCGCCCTTTAAACCCACAGCTGTTCCCAAAAATCTCACCAGCATATAAGCGCCAAAAACTATTACCAGCCCGATAACGGCTGCCACCATAATATCTTTGCCTTTTTTTACCTGCTCGGTGGCGCCCCGGGATAAAATTAAAGTGAACCCGCCGTAGATGAAAAATAGAAGCGCCAACGCGCCGACGATAGTGAACAAATAATTAGCGACATTTATGAGCAGGGTTACAAATATGCTGACACTGCGACACTCCCCTTCAGTTGCCGCATTGCCGGTGGGATTGTCTAAAGCGCATTGCGGAATAAATTTGCTTTTCTGCGCCAACACTTGACCGACATTAGAAAAAACCAATGCCAGCATTAGAAAAACAAATATAATTTTTGAGAAACGTGACATACTTACTGTGTCTGATTAAACTTGGCGGCGGCGCGGTTTAAAACTTCCTGATGCCATTCCAATTCTCGGCCCACTTGAGGCGGGGGCAGCAGCCATTCGTGCGCCATATCACCCAGCGCTTTTACAGCAGTATCGTAATCTTTCCCTTTATACCAACTGTCGGCAATCAAAACTTGTGACACAAAAGGATAAAGCTCGGTGTTGTCCAGCTGGCCAGCTATATAGGTACGCAAAGCGGAGGGGCGGCCGGACTGATCTAGGTAATCTTTGGTGGCTTTGGAATGAGCCAAAAAATTTAGCAGGCCCCAGGCTTCGTTTTTATTTTTTGATTTGTCCAAAACCGACTGCACCCAATAATTGGCGGCATTAACCGGCTGTTCCGGATTTAATTGCAACATCGGCAAAATAACCACGTTTAGTTGAGGGGCGCGCGCTTTGATGACTGGATAATGATAACTGTACCCAAAAAAGAAGGCGAGCGAGCCGTTGACAAATTTATTCAAGGCATTATCCATCTCTTCATTCCAGGTATAAGTATCACGGGCAGAATTGGCAAAATCCGTATAAAAATTCATAACCGACATGGCCGGGTTGGCTTGATTGCCGGCTTGATTTTGGAAGGTGGCAAAACCGCTTTTATTTACAAAACTGATACTGCTTTGCCTAAACAAAATATAAAGCAGGTCTTCAAATCCGGGAATATTATTACCGGTTCCCAGAGCGGCTCCTGATTGTAAAATTTTTCCTGATTTTTTATCAAATTTGGTAAGTTTTTTAACCGCCGCCTGAAAATCCTCCCAGTTTTTTGGTGGCTCGGCAACACCGGCGCGATCCAATAGATCTTTGTTATAATAAAGGGCCATATTATCCAAAGACAACGGCAGGCCATAAACTTTACCATCCATTACCACGTCGCTTTTTACCGCCTGCACATATTCTTTATCTATTTGCGTGGCGGTCGGCAAATTAAGAGTCGCTGTATTTACAATAGTTTGTGTGCCCAAAGTTGTTTTCTCTGTTCGCGCGGTAGTATCGGCCACAATCGGCGGCATAGCCGATAATTTTGGTCGGTAAAAACGCAACCAACGATTGCGCACAGAAATTATATCCGGCCCCTGATCTTCGGCCAAAGCTTCCAGAAGACGCGGATAAATCTCGTCGGCTCGAAGTTGTTTTAAATTGATAGTTAAATAGGGTCTGTCGGCTTTATATTTATTTATTT
>JBBUEJ010000030.1:0-4874 GCA_038056955.1 Patescibacteria group bacterium | reverse complement strand
CGGGCGACCAGGGGATAATGGTTGGTTACGCCTGCGACGCGAACGAGGAATTTGTGCCGCAAGAATTATATTTGGCGCGCAATTTAAACAAATTAATTTACGCCAAATTTCCCAATGACGGCAAAACGCAGATTACTCTGCGCGACGGAAAAATTTGCAGTGTGGTGGCCAGTTTTCATAAAGCAAAATCTGCCGAGTTGCGTGATATAATTTTTGATTGGTTCAAGGGCAAAGAAGTGGACTGCGAATTATCTATTTACGCCAATCCGGCCGGAGATTGGGATATCGGTGGGTTTGATGCCGATACCGGCGTCACCGGCCGAAAAATTATTTGCGACGCTTATGGCCCGCAGGTTCCCGTGGGCGGCGGCGCGTATTCCGGCAAAGATGGCACCAAGGTAGATAGAAGCGCCGCCTATATGGCGCGCAAAATCGCAGTGGATGCCGTAAAAAAAGTGGGTGGAGAGGTAATGGTTAAATTGGCGTACGCTATTGGTAAAAAACAGCCGGTGATGGTTTCGGTTACCCGCCCAAACTCCCGCGAAGCGCTAGATTTTTCCATCTCCGGTTATGACCTGTCTCCGCAGGGAATAATTGACTTTTTGGAACTTCGCAAGCCCCAATTTGAAAAAACTGCCGAGTGGGGGAGTTATGGCAATGGGTTTAAGTGGGACGCTTAATTATTTTCTGCTTATCATAAATTTTGGATTGAGGTAGAATTAATTAATTCATAATTTATATATAAATTATATGCAAGATGACGACGAAAAACAATCAGACGATTTAGAGGAAGGAGTCCACGAGCTTATGGATGAATTTGATTTGGACGAAAAGGAAGCGGTAAAAGTGGAAAAATTGGAAGCGGAAGGCTACGACGAAGAAGACGCGGTGGCAAAAGCCATGGATGATTCGAAGTAAATATATGCTCGATAAATATACGGCCACCTGGGTTTCACACACCTCCATTAGCGATTTTTTGCGTTGTCCGCGCGCTTACTATCTAAAAAATATTTATCGCGATCCCAAAACGCATCACAAAATAAAAATAATGAGTCCGGCTTTGGCTTTAGGCCAGGCCGCGCACGAAGTTTTGGAATCTTTGTCTGTTTTGCCAAAACAAACGCGCTTTTCCGAATCGCTTATCGCCAAGTTTGAAAAATCATGGGCAAAAGTGTCCGGTAAGAACGGCGGTTTTACCAATAGCGATTCGGAACATAAATACAAAACGCGCGGGCAAGAGATGATGCGGCGGGTAATGAATAATTCCGCTCCGCTTTCCGGCTTGGCCGTAAAAATCCAGATGGATTTGCCGCAATTTTGGTTATCCGAGGAAGACAATATTATTTTATGCGGAAAAGTAGATTGGCTGGAATATTTGCCTGACACCGACAGCGTGCACATTATAGATTTTAAAACCGGCCGCGCCGAAGAAGATCCGGAGTCATTGCAATTGCCAATCTATCATTTGCTGGTGCACAATTGCCAGAAACGCAAAGTAAGCAAGGCCAGTTATTGGTATTTAAGCAGCAGCGATCAGTTAACACCAAAAGAATTGCCGGATTTGGAAACAGCGCATAAAAGCATTTTGGATGTGGCCAGACAAGTAAAACTGGCGCGCCAGCTGGAAAGGTTTAAGTGTCCAGCAGGGGATGATGGCTGTTTTTCTTGCCAGCCAATGGAAACTATTTTGCGCGGCCAAGCCGAACATGTGGGCATGGACGAATACAAGGCCGACGTTTATATTTTGAATTACGATAAAGAAGAAAACAGAGATGGACTTATTTTGTAATTTAGATTTGCATGAAGAATTTTTTTGTCGTTTTTAAACGTAGATTACGTGTTCGGCGCAAGCGTGTCGGCGGACTTGCAGAGTACCGAAAATTAAAACATCAGGCGCGCGGCTTGGTATATGAAAAAATCTCGGAGTTAAATAAGTTTTATAATTTTTCCTTCAACCGCGTCTGCGTCAAAAATCACAAAAGCCGCTGGGGCAGTTGTTCCAAAAAAGGCAATCTTAATTTTAATTACAAAATTATTCATTTGCCGTTAGAATTGGCCGAATATATTGTTGCCCACGAACTCTGCCATTTGCAAGAATTAAATCACTCACCCAGATTTTGGGCGTTGGTGGCCAAAGCCGTGCCGGATTATAAAGCCCGCCGCCGGAAGCTTAAAGCCGTGTTTGTGTAATTGTCTCAACTCTAGAAATCATGGTATAATAAATCGGCAACTGCGTATGATAAAAATAACCGGCGTTACTAAAATTTATCCAACCGGTACTCCGGCTTTACGTCATTTGAATCTGCATATTAACGCGGGAGAGTTTGTGTCTATTGTCGGCCAGAGCGGCACGGGCAAAACCACTTTAGTCAAAATGCTTATAGCTGAAGAACGCCCCAATAAAGGCACCATAGAAATAGGGGGTTGGGATATTACCAATATTAACTCCAGCGATGTTCCGTATTTGCGCCGGCAAATCGGCGTCGTGTTCCAAGATTTTAAATTATTGCCCAAGAGAACGGTCTACGAAAATATCGCCTTCGCTTTAGAAGTTGCCGGGGAACAAAGACACCGCATCCATCAGGTGGTGCCGCAAGTTTTGGAAATTGTCAATCTGGCGCACAAAGCCGACAGCTATCCGTTTCAATTGTCCGGCGGCGAACAACAGCGCACGGCTATCGCCCGATCGCTGGTGCATCGCCCAAAAATTATCGTGGCCGATGAACCGACCGGAAATTTAGATTCCATCAACGCCGCGGAAATTGTGGCCATTTTAAAAAAAATAAACGAATTCGGCACCACCATTATTTTGGTAACGCACAACCGCGAAATTGTGAATCATCTGCGCCGGCGCGTTATTACTTTGCACGGCGGAGAAATAATCAATGATGAAAATGAGGGAAAGTATAAGCTTTAGTATGCAATCTTTTTTAAGAATAATAAAATTCGCTTTTCAGGATTTGGGCAGAAATTTTAGCCTGTCTTTTATGACTGTTTTTATTTTGGTTTTAATGCTGTTGTCCGTAAACACTTTGTGGTCGCTTGATGTCTTGACCCAAGCCGCCGTGACAGCGGTCAAAAAACAGATAGACATCAGTATTTATTTCGTGCCCGAAGCGACCGATAAAAATGTTAGTGAAATCAAATCCTATGTGAGAATGTTTTCCGAGGTAACCGAAATTAGATTGCAATCCAAAGAAGAAGTACTGGCCTCGTTCCGCGAACAGCATAAATTGCAAACAGAAGCGCTGGATGCTTTAGCCGAGCTGGGCAAAAATCCGTTTGGCCCCACCATGATTGTAAAAACAAAAGAGCCGCAGGATTATAAAAAAATAATTGATGCCCTAAATGTGCCGGAATATGAAAATTTAATTGAAGCCAAGAGCTTTGATAATCATGAAGAGGCGATTGAAAGACTGCAAAATATTACTAACCGCATTGAAAGAATTGGTTTTGGCCTCACTATTTTGTTTGCTCTTATTTCTTTCCTTATTATTTTCAATACTATCCGCGTGGCTATCTTTACCCAGCATATGGAGATAAACATTAAAAGGCTGGTCGGCGCGAGCAATTGGTTTATTCGTGGGCCATATTTTGTTGAATCTTTGGTGTTTACAATTTCAAGCATCGCGTTTACAATGGCCATTGTTTTCTTGGCTTTAACATGGATTGATCCGTATCTGGCGGTGGTTTTGCCGAATGGATTTTCCTTGACAAACTACTTCCAATCCAATATGCTGACGCTGTTCGGAGCGCAAACTCTGGCAGTATTGCTTCTCACGGTAGCTTCCAGCGGTTTAGCGATGCGCAAGCAATTAAGGGCGTAATATTCCGAGGTCGTCTAAAGGTAGGACAGCAGCCTTTGAAGCTGTTTATCTTGGTTCGATTCCAAGCCTCGGAACGAATACAACCACCGTTTGGTGGATTTTTTGTATAAAAATTTATATAAAAAAAGGCCCACCGGAAGAGTGGTTAGGGCCTCGCCTTTGCGGGAGTCGCTCTCTGTTCGTGCACGGAGGAGGGGGACACGCACAAGAGGTTCTCACCACTAGGCAACTTCTCTGATAAAAGGCGCACAGACTACCCTTCCGATGGGTTGCCCAGATATTAACACAGTCTTTATTTTTTGTCAATCCCGAGTACTTGGGATTGTGGTTTGCTTGTTTTTAAGTTAAAATACTACATATGCAAAAAGTAAACTTAAAATTAAACGGGCGCGATTGGCAGGTTTATCTGCGTGACGAGGCCGATCAAAGCGTATATAACGAAATTTTTAAATTGGGTGAATATCGGTCTGCCGATTCAGCCATTAAAACCGCCAAGCACGCGATAGTTGATGCGGGCGCGCATGCCGGTTTTTTTACGATGTATTGCCGATCGCTAAATAAACAGGTAAAAATTTATGCCGTTGAACCAGAACCGGGGAATTTAAAATCGCTTAAACAGCATTTGGCTGAAAATAAAATTTTGGGAGTCAAAGTTATTGCCGGCGCGTTGGCCGGGCAAAGCGAAGCTAGACGATTAATTTTGTCGACAGATAGCCACAACCATCAACTGGCCGCACCTGTTTTTAGAGGCGAGGCGGACCAGGACGCGGACAAAACCATTCTTGTTAAAGCTTTTTCTTTTGCCGATTTTAGGCACAAAAATAAAATTAAAAAAATTTCTTTGTTAAAAATAGACATTGAGGGAGGGGAGTATGAGTTGTTTGAAAGTCTCTCTGCGGAAGATTTATCTATGGTGAATTTTGTAATTTTGGAGTATCATTATGGTAGCAGATACAAATATATTGCGGAAAAATTAAAAGTTAATGGTTTTGGCGTGCAGGTCTTTCCGTCGCATTTTGATAAAACGATGGGTTATATTTGGGCAAA
>JBBUEJ010000029.1:21406-53302 GCA_038056955.1 Patescibacteria group bacterium | reverse complement strand
CGGCGGTTATATTTTTTGGGCCGTTAATATTTAGGCCGATTTGTTCCTCGGTGAATTTTTTATCGCTAGGCATTAAAAAAAATCCCGCCCAAGCCGCCGCCGATAGCAAACCTCCCAACAGAAGAAGAACAAAAAAAGTCTTAAATCCCGGGTGACTTTTTTTAATTTTTATTTTTCTCATATCTGGCAAATGTCCCTCGTTATCTTGATAAATTTGCACCAACTGTTTGGATATTTTATCCTGCCTGCTAAGTTTGGTAGCGGTAAAACGGGTTTTTTTCATATTATTTATTTTTTTTCATAACCAAACTCCAAATTTTATCACTGCTTAGTTCGGTGGAATTGATAGCCGCGCCGTTGGTAGCCAAGGTGATGCCATTTCCGTCTTGCCAAACCGGCGACCACCCTTCCGGGTAAATTATTTGACTGTCAAAGCCGCTGTTTATGCCCGATTGTTTTTGCGCCACCAGTTGGTATTTGGAGGCGTGATTTTCTGATTGAAAAATTTTTGCCAAGATGTTTAATCCGGATTCCTTTGGTTGTTCCCAGGCTTTAAAGGGAAGTTTATAAATAAATTGCACCTGATTGGTTTGACCCGGTTCGGTGATAATCCAATTGGCAAAAGTTGTTTTACCAAATTCATTCGTAACGCGTGTGCCAGACTGGCCATCTATGCCGATTTCTTTTTCCAAACCGGCGAGCGCGACATCTTTTTTATACCAGCTTTCCGGAGCCTTAAATTTCTGCTCATCCGGCCAGGTAAAACCGCTAGCTCTGACCAGCTCACTGCCGGCGGGAACATAGATTCTTAAATAGTCAATATTGGTTTGGCCGTATAGTTTTTCTCCGGCTTGGCCGGTATGTTCTCTGGATATTACCACGCTATCCAAAATTGTGCCATCGGGTTGGATTACGGCTTGATGGCTAATGGTTTGCTTTATTTTTGCGTCGCTTTTTTGCCCCTGAATATTGGTATTTACCACAAATAAATAATCTTGATTCGGACTAGTATTTAAAATGGCACCGCTCCAGCCGAATTCTTTGATAGTATTTTCGGTATCATCATCCGCAAAGTATGATTGAATTTCTTTTTGTTCTAGGGCCTGTTCCAGATTGGCGAGCATTGGTAAAATCGCTCGAGAATTTATTTTTTTAAAATTATCTATGAAGAGCGGCGCCAGGTCCGAGAGGATTTGTTTGGGTTTATTTTCTTTTTTTTCCGATCCGTATTCAACGATATTTTGAATTGTAACTAAAGCGTTTTCTTTGTTAATAACGACATTATGACTTTCTTCGGATATTGGTCCGATTATGGACAGGAGGCGGTTGATTACGCTGGCATTGATGGCAATTACTCCGTCGGTCGTTAAGTTGCGGCTGTGACGATAAAACCAAAGCATTTTTTGGGCGCTGGCCGGAAAATCCGGAAACCAATTCGCGTCTTGAAATTCCCAGCGCTTGTTGGCTAACAAAAGAGGGGTGGGAGGCGCTACATACTGCGTAAGCTGGCCTTGCAAATCGTATGATCCGCCGGCCGGGATATCTATGTTTATTATATTCCCGTCTTTAATGTCTATTAAAGCAAAACTGCCTATAAATCCGCCAGTTGGGCGAAGTTCGGCCGGATTCTGGAAGACCAGCAAATACCGCCGCAGGCCCTGGCCGCCGAAAATTTCTTGAATGGCGCTGTTTAATTTGGCAATATTCTCCAAATCACCCACGTAGGCGTTATAAAGTATGCGAAATTCTTTGAAAGTATTTTGATAATCAAATGGCAGAATATCGGAATCAACTTTTTGTAAGTCGGTCTTGGCTGTTTGGTAGTGAGGTAAAGAAAACGTTAAATGAGCGCCAAGCAACTCCAAATTTTTGGTAATGGTAGAACTGCCGGTGCGAATTTCGGACAAGCCTTTGAGCAGATAAGTGTTGCCTAAAGATATTTCTTGTCCGGCGGCAATTAATTTTTGACGGCTTTGAATTTCGTTGTTCATTATAGGTATGGCGGAAATTATTGTTTGTAAAAAACGATGCTTATTGTTTAAAACGGTTATGGCTTGATCAAAATTTTGCAAAGCATCGGTCAAAGATTTTTGCGCGTCTTCAAGATTGCCTTTCATTAGAGCCGAGGTGGAGTCGTGTAGGGCCAAAAACCCGGCCGTGCTATTATCGGCTATTTTATTGGCGGTGGATTTTAAATCAAAATAATAAGTACGCGCGTTTGCAGGCACAAATAGCAAAAGTAAAATTATCAGCACCCCCCCTGCCAAATGTTTGGGAACAGCCGCGGCCCCCGCTTGGCCGATGGCTGTTTTTATTTTTTGTTTAAGGCCGTAATGACGCTTTGGTTTTTTTTCAAGTTTCGGACCAAAGGAAGGGGTGGGCGCATCATGATAAAAATAAAAATCTTTATTTTCTTTGGGCGCGACCGGCTGCACGTTTTCGTATAGATTATTTTTGTGTTCCTTTAAGTTTATGAGATGGGGGGATTGGTGTTTGTTGTAATTAACATGGTGGACAAAAAACTTAAGCGGCGAATGAGCCGTTTTATTGGTGTTTGTTTGCGATACTGCCTCCGGGCAGGTTGATTTATTGTGCCCAACTTTTTGGCAGAGAGCGCAGCGCCGCAATTGGGTTTTTGTAGCATCTTTTGCTCCTTTGGCCATTTGATTCAACCTTAACTATTATGGATATAGTATACACCATTTTTAATCTTTAAGCACATTGACAAAATAGGGTTTTTATCTGTACTATACCATTCGCAGATCGCTCATTTTACTCACAACAAAAGAAAGAAAGGGAGGCAAGCGATGATAATTTGGAACGCTTTGAGTGCTTTGGTAGTGTTAGGTGTTTTTTTGTTTGGTTTACTGTGCGCGGTTATAACCGTTGGTTATTGTATTCGCAGTTGGATTAAAATAAGAAAGAAAATCCCAGAACTGAATTCCAAACAAGAGATTTTTATTGAGCCTCCAAAGGAAATCAGCCTTATAATAGAAGAAAATAAGAAGCGGTGGCTGGAAAAACAGGCCGAGGCGGAAGCTTGGCTAAATGAAGGGGATTGTCGTCCATACGCCAAGGTTTTGCGGTTTCCGCGGAAATTGTAAGTTGAGAAATCCCAACTCACAGGAGGTGAGCCATGACTGATGTAGATGCCTTGATTGTGGTCTATACTTCGTTGAAAAATGCGGGCTTCACTGGCATTGTGGCAAAGCGCGCGCCACTTCCCCAGAACATGGCACCCCCTTCTTTGTCTCGGGGTGAGACGCTTAAGTCGCTTGGGGATCGGGATCATTACTGCCGCGTTACCACCGATCAGGGCGAATTCGGTATTTGGACCGAACCATACTTTGGACTCGATTTACACGGTACGGGGCTGAATTGGGGAGATCTGGGGTATTCCGACTTTTACAAACTCCCTTCCGAGCTCCACGAAGTGGCGGCCATCACGGATGCGAGCACATTGCTGTTGCTTTGGCAGAAACTCGCCCAGCGTAAGCTGAAACCATGATAGAGGAGGCGCGTATGCGTTTGTTGAGCACGGTCCTATTGTCTGTTGGTGCCACTATTATTCTCGGCGCGCTCGGCATGGCCCTTTCCATTCCGCCGGTTGCCTTCGCCCTGTCTGTATCGGGCATCACCCTCGTTTTTGTTATGTACCTTGCCAAGTACGAAGAGGACATTGTGTTGTTGCCATTCGCGGCGGCTAGTGCCCTTTTTTCTTTCGGGAGCGGAGTGACGACCGGTGTCGGCGTTATAGTGATGATGTACGCCTTGGTTCAATTCTTACAAATCAAGGAGAACAGCAAGATCCCAGGTCGCCACACCCCACCTGTCTGGCTTGCCTGGCGTACCGCTTCCATAGTTTGCGCCCTGGCACCATGGGCACTCCTACAGCTGTCTACGATGCTGTTTTCAACGCACTCGACAGTCATTGTCGCGCTTTTCGGAGGGGTTTTCGTCTTTCTCACCGGTATTTTCCTTTTCCATCTTCATTTGAAAGCCGAAAAGAAAAAAAGGGAGTCGGCTGTGCAAACTGAATCCGGCAAAAGCCAGTCAGAAACGAAAGCCACGGTTCATGTAGTTGATTTGAAGATGTGGAGCGAACCCGGATGGGATAAACTCCGCGATCACATCCGCGAGGAGATATCTCAAGATGCTGAAAAGGAGAAAGCGGAGGATCCAAACAATAAGAAGTAAGGAGAAGAAAAAAATTTACACCCTGTATCAGATGCTTCGCGTCGATACAGGGTGGTTTTTATTTGAAAATGATTTTTTTCATTCCTTCTATAAATGCCTGTTCGCTAAACTGGCTGGCTGTCTGATAACAGGTATTTTCCATGGTTCGCGCTTGTGTTGACGTCATCTGCCGCACGGCCGTACGCAAGTCATTCACGGTAAAGTCCGGTTTCAAGAATACGCCGTTTTGATTGTCTTTAATAATTTCCAGCAATCCGCCTTCGGCCACGCCAATCACTGGTTTGCCGGCCTGCATAGATTCCACCGCGCTCATGCCAAAATCCTCGCGAATGGGGATATAAATTGTGGCCAGGCATTTTCCCAGGTAATTAACAAGTTGTTCGTCGCTTATCCAACCCAGCACGGTAATATTTGCATGCCCCGCGGTCATTTTTTTTATTTTTTCCAAATCCGGTCCGCCCGAGGCCACGATTAATTTTTTGTCCGGCAGGCCGATAAACGCTTCCACAATTTTGTCCACCCGCTTAATGGGGTAGAGCCGCGCCCAGGAGAAAAAGTATTGGCCGTAGCCCAGATTTTTAAATGGCAGAGTATCGCAAGGCGGATAGACCACAGTTGAATCCAAACCCAAATATTGTTTTATTCGCGCTTGGGTGTTTTTGGAATTGGTAACAATTAAATCAAGTTTTTGAGATAGAAATTTAAACCGCCAGCGATTGAATGCGGCAAACGGAATAAAAATAATTTTTTTCCAGAGCACATATTCGCGCAGGCGTTCTTTGTATGCGTCGTATAAATGACGCGGCGGCGTGTGCATATAGGCGATATGCTTTATTTTTTTCTTGCTCCACCACGCTCGCAGCATAGCGACCAGACAATCGCCGCTATAAATTACCACGTCGTAATTTTTGATAAAACCGGTTCGGAGCAGGAAGCCGAGCTGTACCTGCACATATCTAAAGCCCGGTATTTTTGTCCAAAGAGTTTCTTTAAACAGCTCAAATGTTTTAATGCCATGCATTCGCGGATCAAAAGCGTCTTTGGCCACAAAAGCCGTGGCAATATCGGCGCCAAGATTTTTGGCAAGGCTGATTACCAAACGTTCGCCCCCGCCTTTATAGAGAAAATAGTCGTGGAGGATGAGGATTTTCATAGCGTTTATTTGAGCAAGCTCTCTTGATTAAATCCTCGTTTAAACTCTTCGTATCTATCCCCAATATGTTTTTTGATATTATTTTTAAATATTTCCGCGCTGAATTTTAAAGCATGCGCCCGGATGTGGGCGCTGTCCCAATTTTCATAATTAAAATACAACAGTTTATCTAGCAGAGACTCCCAGCTTTGTTTGGTAAAAAATACACCGGTTTCGTTTGGTATCACGGTTTCGGTGGCGCCGCCCGCGGCATACGCGATTACCGGCCGGCCGCTGGCCATGGCTTCTATGGCCGTGATGCCAAAATCTTCCAGCTGGGGATGAATAAAAGCGCGCGCGCCGGCCAGCAATTTGGCCTTGTCTTCTTCAGTAATATGCCCTAGCCATTGTATGTTTGATTTAGCTTTTTTTTGCAGAGATTCCAATTCCGGCCCTACGCCAAAAATTTTTAACGGCCAGCCCAGGCGGTTAAAAGCATTTACAAGCAAATCAAAACGTTTATAAGCCACCAGTCTGCCGCCGGCCACAAAATAATCGTCCACGCTCGTTTGCGGCGCAAAAATTTGCGTATCCACCGGCGGATAAATTATATCGCTTTCACGGCGGTAATATTTGTTAATTCTTTGTTGAACCGTGCGCGAGTTGGCCACAAAATTATCTACTCTGTCCACGCTCATTTTGTCCCAAAGACGCAAGCGATGAATAAAATGGGGGAGAATAAATTTTACCAGCCGGCCTTGGCGTAAATCGGAAATGTAGGAAAAGTTGTCGGCCCATAAAAAGCGCGGCGGCGTGTGGCAATAAGAAATATGCAGAGTGTCCGGGCCGGTGATGACTCCTTTGGCAAACATGCTGGCCGTGGAAATCACCACGTCAAAGTTTTTTAAATTATGATTTTCGGTGGCCAGCGGCATCCACGGCAAGTACCACTGGTAAGCGCGGCGGTTGAATGGCAATTTGGCCAGCCATGACTCCGTTACATTTTCCGGCGGGATAAAATTAATTTTTTTCCGGTCATGAAATAAAACAAAAATAGGCGCTTCCGGCCATATTTCGTGCAGGGCTTTTAAAACTCTTTCCGCCCCCCCGTCTTGAGCGAGATAATCGTGTACCAAAGCTACCCTCATACAATCGAGCCCTTTCTCGTTAAGATAATAAATGGAGTCTTGATGATAATAATTAAATCCATATATAAGCTCCAATTTTCAATATAAAAAGTGTCCAGATTTATTTCTTCTTCGTAGGTTAAATTGCTGCGTCCGGAAATTTGCGACAGGCCGGAAATGCCCGGTTTTATGGCCAAAACAATTTTGTGCTGGCGCTGATAGCGCTGTACTTCGCGGGGTTGGTGCGGACGCGGCCCCGCCAAACTCATTTCGCCTTTTAGGACGTTAAAAAATTGGGGCAGTTCGTCCAGACTCCAACGCCTAAGAAATCCACCAAAACGAGTAACCCGCGGGTCGTTTTTTATTTTATAAATCGGGCCGGTCTTTACGCTTTGCTCGGCAATTAGTTTTTGTTCTTGGCGCAAAGCCGCTTCGCCTTGTTGGCCAAACTGCGCGCCTGTGCTGTCTTTTTTATACATTGATCTGAATTTTAAAGTAAAAAACTTGGCGTCGTTTTGGCCCACGCGCTCATTTTTATAAATTATCGGCCAACCGGTTTCGCAGGCAATAATAATAGCGATTAGGACAAACAACGGTGAAAATAAAATAATTAAAAATAAACTGCCAACAATATCGGCCAGTCTTTTGATGATTCCGTTCCAGCCGTTGAGGCGAGTGAGACGCAGTTCGATAATGGGTATGCCGGCAATGGTGCTGACAGCCATGTTGGTGGAAATGATGGAAAAAAGATCGGCCGAATATTTGAAAGCAATGTGATGTTCATTGGCAAAATCTATGGCTTCTAAAGCTTCGTCGCCGTGGGCTTTGGGATCGGTAAAAATTATTTCGTCCGGATGGTTGGCGAGCAGCGCGTTTCGGGCGTCCAGATTAAAATGGGGGAAGGTAGCCATCAGTTTGTATCCTAGGCCGGGGTGATTAGTAAATGCGTCTTTAATTTGTTCGGAAATAATTTCTTTGCCGATAATAACTGTTTTGCGCAGACCAAATCCGGCGCGGTGTAAAAGTTTTTTTAAACCATTCATAATAATTCTGCCGGCGCAAACATAAATCATCGCCAAAATCCATCCGGCCAAAACCAAAAATCGCGAATCAAATTTTTGCAGAGTAAAAAAAACGTAAATGGTAATGGCCGCAAAACCGGTGGAGCAGGCAAAGATGACGCGCGTTAAATCGCCCGCCAGTTTGCGGTTGAACCCGGTATTGTACAGCCCGGCCAGAGCGAAAATAACTATCCAGCCCAAAGCGGTGAGCAGAACCAGCGGCCAGTATTTTTCCCAAGGCAGATTAAATAAAACCGGGCGGATGCTTTTGGTGAAAGAAGTAAAACGCAAGGCGTAAGCGGTGATCCCGGCCAGTACAATCATTACATAATCCAGAGGCAGTTGGATAAAGGCAAAAGTAAGTTCAAATTTTTTCATATCTAATATCCTTATTAGGATATTTTACCTCATGTCAATCAGCTTGACAAGCAGAGGATTTTATGGTAATCTATTGACGTATAGCGATGATCGAGCTTCGGCGTAAGTCGAAGTTAGGAAAGTCCGAACGTTCTCCCGACTTAGTCGGGAAGCGGGGTAGCGGGTAATTCCCGTCGGCCGCAAGACCCGAGGTGCGAGCAGAGACGTTTCTTTTCGAAAGGAAAGAGAAAGCAAATCTCAAGTTTTTGGGAAATCAAAAATTGCTTAATTCTCAACGGAGATAACAAGTTGAGAGGTGAAACGGCTAAATCCTTACTTGAACGCAAGAGCAGAGTCCCGACTTAGTCGGGATAAAAAGTTCGCTCGCTTGAGGTTGACGGCAACGTCAATCCTAGAGAAATGATCATCCTGGCGTAGCCCAAAAGGGCAAAGCCGGACAGAATTCGGCTTATAACTATACCAAAAACCACCCTTAAAACAGGTGGTTTTTGCTATTGACAAAACTCCTATTTTGGTGTACAATACGCTATTCTTTGCTACGAACTGCAAACCAGCGCTTTGGGCGCACTAAGGAGAAAATCGTGAAGAACAACAGTAAAAGACAAGGTAGTGTCGCAATGGCCATTTTCATGATGATCATGGCTATCGGCGGAATGGCGCTAATCATCCATGGCAACTTTTTCGCTGGATTCTGCATCGTCATTCTTTCCGGGATCTATGGCGCCATCATGGCGCTTGTCGGTGATGAGCCCGACTGGAAGTGGTTGCGGCGAATCTGCGACCGCATTCGCCGTTATCATGCCAGGTGGCAGAAAGAGCGGCAATATGATCTGATATGTTACTTGGACAGTTTGTCGCTTGAGGAGCGCGAGCGTGAGCTGGTTATGTTGGCCACCGAAGAGTCAGAGGATTCGTTCCTCCATCCCCGCAACCTTCCGTACGATAGAGTGAAGCCCGGTAGCTTTGACTGACGTCGGTTGATCAGCTGTGGGCAAGATTTCATTCCGGCCCTGCTCACATATTGTGAGCAGGGCGGTTTTTTTAAAAAAAGAGAAGCCGTTTATACTATACAAAATAACCCCGCGCCATATGGCGCGGGGTTATTTTAGCGCGTTGATTTATAGCGCTTGAACCGTTACTGGCTCTACTTGAATAGGCTGTGAAGTTTGAGATTCCTGTCTTTGCGGAACTAATTTCTCAAACCCTTGCGGCAAGTTTATGTCCCTGAATTGCTGTGGTCCTCTTTCCCAAGGCAATTCGTCTTCTTGGCCGGTTAGTTCGTCAACTTTTGCTTCAAACTCTTGTTTTATATTTTCCAATTCATCCAACGCTTCAGCTAGCGCGTCTGTGTCTACCGGCTTCGCTTTTAACACGCTAAGAATTTCCTGTCCCTTTTCGTTAGCTTGCGCAACTAATGCCTCCAGCTCGGCGGTATCCACTTTCTTTCTCTTTAAATTTCTAACCATGGAGTTGGCTTGAGCCATATTTCGTTTGAACTCGGAAGCAAAGCGGCCCAAATTACTCATGGTCATTATAAGCTTTTGGTGTTGCCAGACATCGTCCATTTGGCCGAAGAAATCATCTTCCAGGACGCTAAAGGCCCCCTCGGAATCACTGGCAGCCATTTTGGCCACGGCATCGTCGCGAACACTCTTTAATTTGTTGACGCCTTCCTCAAAGGCTGCATATTCGCTTTGCAGATCGATGCCTTTTTTGGCCAAGGAAGTAACAATTGACTTGGACCGCTTTAAGGCGGAGGTTAATTGGGTAAGTTGGCGATTTATTTCTTTTAAAGATTGCGGCCAGCGAGCCAAAATTTCCAGCTGTTGGCGATCTTGGTCAAAAGTCTCCATTAAATCTTGCATGGATTCCATGTCTTCCTGTATCTCGTCAAAAGATTTGGCGGCCTTTACTTTTTCCACAATGGATTTTAATTTGGCAATATGTTCCAGGATGTCAGCAGGGACAGTAATTTTTTTCTTGGTCAAGGCAGCTACCTGTCTTTCAAACATTTTTAGCCCCTGTTCCATTCCCTTCATGCCACGCTTCATGCCGTCCATTCTCTGTTGCGCTTCTACAACATTGCGTCTGAAATCTTCTAAAGATTCGGTTAGTTCTTGCATTGCGCCCATATCCACCTCTTGTAGCTCTTCCATGCTCTTGGCATTTTGCACGGCATCCAAAATACTTTTTAGTTTGGCTAAATTTTGTTTTACTTCCTCGGGCACAGCCGTACCCTTTTTTTCCGCGCTAGCAATCATTGTTGCAAATTGCCTTACCATGCTCCCCATTTGTTTCATGTTGCGTTTCATTTCTGCCAGTTGGCGAGCGCTGTCTTGAGGGTTTTGTTGATTCATTCTTTGATCGCCTTGCATGCCTTGTTGCTGGTTGGGATCATAATTTCCCGGCATGTTTTGTTGAGTGCCTTGGTATTGTTTATTTTGATCCCCGGAAGGAGGCATTGGATATTGTTGGGTGCCTTGCGTTGGGTACTGACCAGATGAAGACATCATACCGGGAGATTGCGTTTGGTATTGTTGCATCATTTCCGGAGTCATGCCTGTAGGCATCGTCCCTGAATACGCTGGCATTGTGCCTTGGGTGGGCATAGGATATTGCGTGCCTGCTGGCATTGGATATTGTTGAGTCATATCGCCGGAAGGAGGCATCGGCATCATGGTGCCGGCGTCTTGAGCGTATGTCTGACGAGATTTAAATACGGACAGCAGATTTTTTACACTTTGCGGTACTTCTAAATAAAAAGCTTTCGCCGGTTTGGCCGCGGTGAAAGCGAATACAAATAGAAACGACAAAATTAAAATTTTATTAAAATTTTTCATATAGTTTTGATTTTTTGATTAATAATTAAAATATAGTAAGGTATATTTGCAACTCGCAAGTAAAAACCGACCATTTTAGCCTTGGAGGCAAGGAAGTTAATGTGTAACATATATAGTGTACCATAAAATTAACAAAAAATCAACCCCTTAAATATATTTTCGCGCAAATTACCTGTGGATAAGTGCTTTAACATCTATAAACCGACCTAAAACAAAACCATCCTGATTGAGTCTGGATGGTTTTGTTTTGTTGATTACTTTTAGCGTAATAGTTCTAGGGCAGTCGATGAAATTTGATTTGCTTGACCCAACATGCTTTCACCAGCTTCACTCAGTACTTGATTTCGATTCAAAGCATTAGTTTCTGTAGGCTCCTGTTCTTGTCTTTGGGGAACCAATTTATCAAACCCTGGCGGCAGGTCTATGTTTCTGAATTGTTGCGGCCCTTTTTCCCAAGGAAGTTCATCTTCTTCTCCGGTTAATTCGTCAAGTTTAGCCTCAAATTCTTGCTTTAGATTTTCTAACTCATCCAAGACAGCGGTTAACGCGTCTTCATCAATATCTTCCGCTTTTAGAAGGTTAAGAATTTCTTGGCCTTTGTTTTTAGTTTGCTCCACTAATGCTTCCAGTTCGGAAGTATCCAGTTTCCTTCTCTTTAAATTTTTAATCGTGGCGTTGGCTCGGGCCAAGCTTTGTTTGAATTCGGAACCAAAACGGCCCAAATTACTCATCATGGTGATTAGTCGTTGATGTTGCCAGACATCATCCAGTTGGCCAAAGAAGTCATCTTCCAAGGCGCTAAAGGCTCCGTCGGAATCGCTGGCGGCCATTTTGGCTACCGCGTCATCTCTGACACTTTTTAATTTATTGACAGCGTCTGTAAACGAAGTATAAAGCTCCTGAATATCTAAGCCTTTTTTAGCCAGGCGATCAACAATGGCTTTGGAACGTTTTAGGGCGGAAGTTAACTGAACAAGTTGGCGATCAATTTGTTTTAAAGTTTGTGGCCAGCGAGCCAGCATTTCCAGCTGTTGGCGGTCCTGATCAAAGGTTTCCATTAAATCTTGCATGGATTCCATGTCTTCCTGTATCTCGTCAAAAGATTTGGCATTTTTTACTTTATCAACAATGGATTTTAATTTGGCAATATGTTCCAAAATGTCGGCAGGAACAGCGATACCTTTTTTGGTAAGGGCGGCTACTTGTCTCTCAAACATTTTTAACCCTGTTTCCATGCCTTTCATGCCCCGTTTCATGCCGTCCATTCTTTGTTGCGCTTCCACAACATCGCGTCTAAAATCTTCCAAAGATTGCATTAAATCCTGCATTGCGCCCATATCCACATCCTGCAATTCTTCCATGCTTGTCGCATTGTTAACGCTATCCAAAATACTCTTTAGCTTGGCTAAATTTTGTTTTACTTCCTCTGGGACAGCAGTACCTTTTTTCTCGGCGTTGGCAATCATTGTGTCAAATTGTTTGACCATACGCGCCATTTGTTGCATGCCGCGTTTCATTTGCGCTAGTTGTTTGGCGCTATCTTGAGGATTTGGACCCATCATTCCCTGGCCGCTCTGTTGACCGTCTGGGCCCTGATATCCAGTTTTTATATTTGGATCGGGACCGATGCCTTGATAGCCAGTTCCTGTACCCGGAGCGGGACCGGTTTGTACGCTTGGATCAGGACCAATTCCCTGATAGCCTGTTCCTGTACCTGGCGCAGGGCCGATGCCTTGGTATGTTCCCGCGTCTTGGGCCACGGCTTTATTAGATTTAAACATTGTCAGCAGATTTTTTACACTTTGAGGAACTTCTAAATAAAAAGCTTTCGCCGGTTTGGCCGCGGTGAAAGCAAACGCAAGCAGTAGGGATAAAACTAAAGTTTTGCCAAGATTTTTTTCATAATATGATGAAAAAATTAGTAAATAATAAATTTAAATTAAGGGAGCCTGTCTCATTATACCACATTTTTTATCTGTCCACTAACAAAAGATTTTATGTTATCCACAGCCATATCCACAATTCTTTGCAGGGATTCCGTGCTGTTAAAACCATTGTGCGGGGTAACAATCGCATTGGGATGATCTATAATCATTTGGTTTAAAAGCGTATTTTTAATTTTACACTTATCGCCGCAAGTAATAACTTCTTCATGATTCTGAATTAAGTTTTCATCTTCCAAAACATCCAGCCCCACACCGGCTAAGCGATTGTTTTGCAATCCCCAGACTATTGCTTCCGGATCCACCAAAGCGCCGCGGGCGGTGTTTATAAGATACGCGCCTTTTTTAATATTTTTAATGTTCTTTTTGTTTATCAAATGATGGGTGCTGGGCAAAAGAGGCGTGTGCAGGCTGACGATGTCGGATTCGGCCAAAAGTTTGGCCAGAGGAACATATTTAAATCCTAGCTTTTTGGCCAAATCTTTGTTGGGGAAAGCGTCGGTGGCAATTATATTTAATTCAAAACCTTTGGCCATGGTTATGACATGCGCGCCAATGTGTCCGGTGCCAATAACGCCCAGAGTTTTGCCTTTTAAATCCACTCCGCGCAGACCGTGAAAGTCATAAACCCCTTCTTTAACTCTTTTTACGGAGGGGAATAATTTGCGGGTTAGGCCCAACATTAGAGCCATAGTGTGTTCGGCTACGGTATTTTCGCCGTAGGTCGGCACATTACAGACCGGAATATGGCGTTTTTTGGCGGCGGCCAAATCTATATGGTCAAAGCCCGTACTCATGGCGGTAATCATTTTTAGATTTGGCATTTCGTTTATCATTTTTTTGGTTACCGGCGCTTCCACAAAAACAGCCAGCACTTCGGTGTCAGCGCTCAAGTTTTTTTCGCTGATTTTCTCACTGGAAACAGTGATATGAAAACCATGCATTTTGGTGTGTACGTAATCTTTCATTTCCGGCCAGATGCCGTAGAAGGAAATTTTTAGTTTGGAGGGCATAATTTTATACTTCTATAATAACGGGTAGTATCATCGGCCGTTTTTCTGTTTTGGTAAACAAGAATTGACCAACATAATCCCTAAGTTTATTTTTGATATTGTTGGTATCAGCCCAAGATAATGGATCAGAATCGCTGACCATTTTTTTCACGCGGTGGCGCAGATCTTCTATTAATTCTTTATGTTCTTTTAAGAAGACAAATCCGCGGGAAATAATATCCGGGTTGTGAATAAGTTTGCCGGTTTTGCTGTCCACCGTGGCGATAATTACCACCATGCCATCTTCGGCCAGCACTTGCCGGTCGCGCAACACAATGTTGGTTTCATCGCTGACACCCAAACCGTCCACAAACACATAGTCGGAAGGGATTTTGGTTTTGGTAAGCGCGCCGACGCCTTTTGAGAATTCCATTATTTGGCCGTTGTCGGCTATAAAAATATTTTCTTTGGCATAACCCATCGCTTCGGCAATTTTGCCATTATAACGCAAAAGAAAATGATTGCCGTGGATAGGGACAAAATATTTTGGAGCCAGCAGGCGAATCATAAGTTTGACATCTTCGGCTTTGGCATGTCCGCCGGCGTGCACATCCATCATTTGATGATGGATTACTTCGGCTCCTTTGCGGAAAATAGTATCTTTCAAGCGCTGGACCGTGCGTTCGTTGCCTGGGATAACCGAAGAAGAAAATACGACAGTGTCTCCGGGTATCAGTTTTATTTCTCTATGTTCACCATTGGCGATGCGCATAAGCGACGCATTTTTTTCTCCTTGGGCGCCGGTACAAATTACCACTATTTTATTATGCGGATAATTTTCCAAATGCCGCATATCCACCAAAGTTTTTGGATTGAATTTCATATAACCCAGTTCTTTGGCGATTTCCACATTGCTTTTTATGCTAAAACCTCCGAGAGCCACAACCTTGCCCAGTTTTTCCGAAACTTCAATAATTTGTTTAATGCGGGTAAGGAGTGACGCAAATGTGCCGATAATTATTCGGCCAGGCGCTTTGGCGATAAGGTCTTCCAAATTCACGCCGATTTCCGATTCGGATATCTGGTGTCCTGGTTGAGAAGCATTGGTACTATCGCTAAGCAGAGCCAGTACGCCCTCACTACCAATTTTAGCGATTTTTTGCAAATCAGCCGGTAGTTCTCCGGTGGGTTGATAGTCAAATTTCCAATCGCCGGTATGGATTATAATTCCTTCCGGAGTTTTGACTACCACACCCATGGAGTCGGGGATATTGTGGTTGAGGTGAAAAAATTCTATCTCAAAAGCGCCTAGAGTTAATTTGTTGCTTAAATCAACATTATGAAGGCTTAAAGGACGCAGGCCTTTGTAATCTTCCTGGCGTTTTTTGATAATGGCATTTGTGAGGGGCAGACCGTAAATAGGCGGGTAGCCCAGCATCGGAATAAGATGGGGGATGCCGCCGATGTGGTCGTAATGAGCGTGGGTGATAATGACGCCGCGGACATTTTTTTCTTTGCCTTTAAGGTAGCCCATATTGGGAATGATGTAATCAATTCCGGGCATGTCTTCTTCGGGAAATTGTAAGCCTAAATCAACAAGGATGATATCATCGCCATATTCAAACATCGTGCAGTTGCGTCCGATTTCTTCCAAACCGCCGATAACCGCGACTCTTAGTTTTGTTTCTTCGTTTCTAAAACGCGCAAAAGAAGGCTCTGGCGTTTTGGGGAACCTGGTTGGCGGCCTTCCAGTTTGGAAAGTTCTTTTTTGTCTTTGCGGGTGGGTTGTCCGTCCAAACGAGTGTGTTGGGCGGGCGGTATGCGCCGGCGCGGAAGCGGCCGGAGTTGGGGCTGGATTAGACTGGTCTTTGATCATATATGCTGTTAATTAAAATCTTCTCATAAATAAATTGAGTCACGCTATGAGGTGCGTGTTTTAAGAATTTGGTTATGTGTGGGCGAGGAGAGATTTGAACTCTCAAGGATTGCTCCATACGCTTCTGAGACGTACGCGTATACCAGTTCCGCCACTCGCCCTTCAGATTTATTTTTTCCACTGACGCTTTGTTTTGATATACCAGTTGCTCAGATTGTTAAATCTGTCAGCCGGAGAAAAAATTTGATCGATGGTAACACCTTTTATTTCTTTGCTGGCCAGGAAATTATAAGTTGGAGTGTAAAGAAATACAGCCGGAATTTCTTTGGCCAAGATTTGCTGGAATTTTTCGTATAAATTGGCGCGTATTTTTTCGGTGGTGGTGGCGCGCGCGTCTTCCAAAAGTTTATCGGCGGCCCGGTTTACAAACAAAGCCAAATTTAATCCCGGATAACTAACCTGTGAAGAGTGCCAAAAAGGATATGGATCCGGATCACTGCCGACAATTTCTCCATAAAGCAGAACTTGATAATTTCTGTCCCGTAAAATTTCTTTGTTTATTTGGCTGCTGTTTATAAGCTGGGTTTTAACTTTTATACCAACGGCGCGCCACATTTTGGCGATAGACTGCGCGGCTTGCTGATATTCTGGCGTCTCGGCGGTGGTAATGGTAATTGTTAAGATTTCGTTAGTTTTATTTTTTCTATAGAAACTTTGATCCGCATCCATACCCTGGCGAATAGTATCGGTTATCTCTTTTTCTATTTTACTCGTTTCTTCCGCCAGTTGCTCCGGTGGGGTGCTGGTATTTTTTTTCAGCGCGTCCAGCTGGGTTTGTTTGATTTTTAAAGCCGCGTCATATTCAGCTTTAAAAAAATCTTCCGGCTGAATCCGTTTCCAGTTTTTATCTAAAATTTGATTGGCTTTTTCCGCGTCAAAAACGGGGAAAGTTACCTGGAGATTATAGCCGACCCCACCCTTTAGAATGGGGGAAACTATTGTTTCTCCTTCGTTATTAAGCGCCTGTTCCAAAATTTTGCCTTTATCAAGCGCCAGATTTAAAGCCAAACGCATATCGCTGTCTTTTAAGATTGGTGTGGCGTCTTGGTTAAAGAATATGGCGGTATATTGCGGCAATTCAAATTTGTATAATTGAAAATTCTTGCCGGCAATTCTATTGGCTAATTCATTGGGCAGAAAACTTACAGCTGTCACATCTTGGTTTTTTAAGACGCTGGCCGCCAGCGCGTAGTCGGTATAAAATTTGAAAGTCAAAGTTTTTAAGTGGGGAGTATCCGCGTAGTAGTTTTCGTTGCGATCCAGGTTGTAGCTTTGAATATTCCCGCTGGAATCTTTTGTTAGTTTGTTAAATTTCCACGGACCGGAGCCGATGGGTTGTAAATTGGTTTTGGCCAGCCGGACACCGCTTGGCGGCACATTGATCCAGACATGTTGAGGTAAAATTCCGACCGTAAGAGCGCTTAAAAACGGAGCGAACGGCTCTTTTAAAGTAAAGCGAATGGAATAACTTCCCGTTTGTTCTATGTCAACGCTTTGGAAAGCGGCAATAAGCGGACTGCCAACTTCCGGATCGGCAATAGTTTCAAAAGTATAAACTATATCGTCTGCGGTAAGCGGTTCGCCATCCGACCATTTGGCGTCTTGGCGAAAATTTATGTCGTAAATTTTGCCGTCGGCGCTAATAGTATAATCACTGGCCAAATCGGGCATTAGTTTTTGCTTATCGTTATATTTGAATAATCCGGAATATATGAGTGAAGCCAAGTCCGCGTCCACATCGTTGGCCGGGGTAAAAAGAGGGTTGATATATTTTGGCTGTCCGACCAGTGCCTCGCTATAATCTCCGCCGTTGGCCGGCGCCACCGCGCTGTTTTTAAAAAACCAATTTATTCCCCAACCTGTAGTTGCTATAAAAAGCATAACCAGCGCCGCGCTGATAATACGTTTTTCAATTTTTGTTAAAAAATTTTTCAAGTATCGCAGTTGCGACCAAGTGGGCACTAAATTTGACTGATTTTTTTTTATCAGTTTTTGATCAAAATTAGTGGAGGGCATGGTGGCGCTCCGGGAACCTTGTTTTTTTTTAATCCAAAAAAATATTTTGGACCACTGCATAGGAAGATTTGTTAGCGACAAGCTATAGGCTATAAGCCGCAAGCCATTAAAAGACAAGTCTAAATAAAGACAGGCTAAAGAATATAATTGAGATTATAATTGTGGAAAGATGCAAAATTCGGTCTACGCCCCGTTTGGTGCTGTAGATATTGCTGGAACCGCCAAAAACACCGCTTAAGCCGGTGCCTTTTTGCTGTAAAAGAATTACAACCACCAGCAGGGCGGCCAGAATAAATTGAATAATATTATAAATATTCGCGGACATAAGTATTAGAAGCATTTTAAGGTAAAGATAGTATAGCATTAAATAAGAAGTTTGTCAATGATTAGGATACATAGTATAATAACCCTATTGTCATTCTGAGCAAAGCGAAGAATCTCTGTCCGTTATTGTCGATTAAGACAGAGATCCTTCATTTTATTCAGGATGACAGACGGTTTATTTAATTTGTATGCGCTGGTATCAAACTTTGTGGGGAATAGCTTTGCTGGGCTTGGGGGGAATGGCGCTTTTGGCGAGTGTGGTTTTTGGAGTAGTTACGATTAGGTTTTGGTGGCAAATAAAACATGGTCAAGGCGGTTTGTTGCAACAGCAAGTTTACGGCGGATTTGACCGTTCGGTAAAAGACAGCCAGGGAGAAAAAGTAGATCGGGCTGTTTTAGAAAATGGGGACTTTCCTTTTTTGGGCAATCCCAACGCTTCTACCACCATTGTCGTTTTTGGCGATTTCCGCTGTCCCAATACCAAAAATGCTATGCCAATTATAAAAAAAATGACAGATACTTATGGTTATAAATTAAAAGTAATTTTTAGAAATTTTCCCGGGGAATCCATTCATCCCGGCGCCACCAGATTAGCGTATGTTGGCGTCTGCGCGTACGATCAAGGCAAGTATTGGAATGTCAGTGATTATTTATTTGCTAAAAAAGACGATTTGCCGGTTTATCTTGCGCCCGCGGATATGGCCGCTTTAGCCGGTGATACCGGTTTGGATTTAAACAAACTTAACACTTGTCTGGATTCCAGCGCCGCATCTATAAAAGTAAATCGTGATTATGCCGACGGTTACCGGTTTGGCGTTGGCGGTACGCCCACATTTTTTGTTAACGGGCAAAAAATAGAAGGCGTAGTGCCTTTTGATGCTTGGGAAGGATTTGTTAAACAATTTTAATATGTTCAAAAAAATATCAGTAATCATTGCGGTGGCGTTTACTGTTTTTATTTCTTCACCCGTAATCGCGGCCACTGACAACACCAGCCAAATTCCCGAGCTGAATCCTTTTTGCTGGCATCGGAAAGATTGTCAGGACATCAGAAAGCAGTTCGGTGGCACCGGTACAGGGGATGATGGTTTTATAACCGATGTCTCAGTGGTTCCTTGTACGGGCGGAGGAGTCAAAGGCAGTCCCGAGGAGTGGGGCAGATGTCTGCCCGCGGGTCAGACCAAAACCGAAATTTCTTTTGGCGGCCAGGATAAATTTTCCAACATTGGCGAGTTTATAGTTTTAATGTATAAGTACCTTTTAACTATTGCCAGTATTGTGGCGGTAGTGATGATAATAATCGCGGGTATGCAGTGGGTTACCTCCGGCGGCAATAGCGAAGCTATTTCCAGCGCCAAAAAAAGAATCGGCGGGGCGGTTATCGGTCTTTTTATCGCCTATATGTCGTATTTTGTTTTAAATACTATCAACCCGGCCTTAGTTAATTTGCGTTTGCCGCAGGTGTGGCTGATTAGGCCGCAGGCTTTGATGACGGAGTTTTGTTCGGATCTTAAAGGTGTCAACGAAGGAAAGCTTAGGCTTTCATATGTTTCTCTTGCGACGGAACCGACAAAGCCACTACCCCCATTAGATCAGCGCGATTTTGAGGTGTGGTCACCAGATTTGCTTTCTTGCGGCAGTCGATTTCTTGCGGAAAATGGGGGCGACTCTACTTGCATAGGAAATATGTGCCTTCAGAAGTTTGAAGATGGAGAACAGAAGACTTGTTTTGACAAGAAAGGCGATGGAAATTATGAGTGTGGAAATATAAAAATGGCAGGAAAAATAACTTATAGCGGCGGTATTACCGAACCGGGATTTATTGCTTCGCTTGGGCAGCTTGTTTTTAACAGATGGGACAATCAGCCGGTAAGGGATAGAACCTTATATTTTGTTTGTAATGAAAAGGGGGATGAACGTTGGGACAATTTTTATTTGGGCACCGGTACAGGCAGCGCTGATCGTGGTGATTCAAGTAAGTATTATTTGTCAACATCAAATAAGAACATAGATGAGGCTGTTAAAAAATGCCTTGATCATAGCGGAATTAAAGGGATTGTTTTACAAGCAGACATGATGACCAGCATTGGTGATCTCGAAGGCCATTTTATTGGAAGGAATGCCATAGATTTGGGGGATGGTCCGATAATTGCTAGTTCGGAAGGAAAAAATGGATTCTTCTTGAGTAATTATGATAAAATTGATAGTAAATATTTCTTTACTCCCGATGAGTTAAAAAAAGGTGTAAGAATGAATATGGATGCTGGTAATATTTTACAAGTGCACGGCAATAACGATAAGGTGCAGGCCGCATATCGACAACGCTATTTGGGTCAATAAAGTTTAAAAAATTAATCCGTCCCCGCAACCACGGGGCGGGTTTTTGTTAGCGCTGATTTACGGGTTGACATCTTGCCAAAACCTGCTACAATATATCACTGATTTACATCTTCTAAATATGCACGATAAACTTATCATAAAAGGCGCCAGAGTGCACAACCTCAAAAATGTCTCTTTAGAAATTCCTAAAAATAAATTGGTGGTGATTACCGGTTTGTCCGGTTCGGGAAAATCCAGTTTGGCTTTTGATACTATTTATGCGGAAGGCCAGAGACGCTATGCGGAGTCTCTTTCTTCTTACGCGCGCCAGTTTATGGAAACGCGCGACAAACCGGACGTAGACAGCATTGAAGGCCTTTCACCAACAATTGCTATTGATCAAAAAAGTTATACGCAAAATCCTCGCTCTACTGTGGGCACGGTAACGGAAATTTATGATTATCTTCGTTTGTTGTTTTCGCGGATTGGCCAGCAGTATTGTCCGGATTGTAATGAACCGGTGCAATCTTATACCCCCGGAGCTATTTTGGAAGAAGTTCGCCGCCGCGCGCGGCAGGGTGAATTATTAGTATTATCTCCTTTGATAAAATCAGCAAAAGTTAAGAGGGATGATTTATTGGAAAAAGTGGAAAAATCCGGTTATGAATGGGTACGCGTGAATGGTAAAGTGATGAAAATAAACGATCTGGCCAAATATGAATTTTCGCAAAATAAATTGTACAGTGTAGAATTGATGGTGGGAAAAGTGGAAGATGTTAAAAAACAAGACCTAATGAAAATGGTGGATGCGGCTTTGGATTTAAGCAATGGCCTGGTGATTATTTCGGATAATAAAAACGACGAAACATTTTCCACCTCCGGCCTGTGCCCCAAATGCAGCCAAGTAATGCCAGTGCTGGATATGCGCAGTTTTAGTTTCAATAGTCCGTATGGCGCTTGCCCGCATTGCACCGGTTTGGGGATTACTCAAGAAGTAGACGCGCAGTTGGTGATGCCTAACGACCGGTTAACTTTGGCCGAAGGCGCTATTCAGCCATGGATGAGAATTACCGGCAACCAAAGTTGGTATCAAAAAATTATCGCGGCCGTAGCCGAACGCCATGGTTTTTCCGTAAATACGCCCGTAAAAGAATTTAATCAAAAAATAATCAGTATCATTTTGCGTGGCACCGGCAATGACGAGTATGTAATTGATGGCAAGAAAACAGTTTTTCCGGGTGTGATTCCCAATTTATTACAGAGGCACTTGGAAACCGACTCGGAATATGTGCGCAAAGAAATAGAACAATACATGCGCGAAACCGTTTGTCCGCTTTGCAACGGCAAGAGATTGCACCGGAATTCTTTGGCCGTAAAAATAGGCGAACACAACATTGCCGATTTATCCGCTTTAAGTATTGAAGATAATATTGTTTTTTTTAAAAAAATAACTATTAAACTATCAACAAGCGCAGGATCCAATGGATTGAGCCAGACGCAAAGAGAGGCGATTGCCAAACCGGTTTTAAAAGAAATTATCCAAAGACTGGAAAGTTTGGCGAAGGTTGGTTTGAGCTATTTGGCCATGGATAGATCTATGAACACTTTGTCGGGCGGAGAAGTTACCCGCACCAGACTGGCCACCCAGCTGTCTACCGGACTAATTGGCGTGATTTATATATTAGACGAACCGAGCATTGGTTTGCATCCAAAAGATAACAAAATGCTAATTGAAAGCTTGCGGTCTTTGCGCGATATGGGCAACAGCGTGATTGTGGTGGAGCACGACAGCGCCATGATGTTTGCGGCGGATTATATAATAGATGTGGGGCCGGGTGCGGGCGTGGGTGGCGGAGAAATTATCGCCCAAGGCACAGTGGCGCAAATAAAAAAGACAAAAAAATCTTTAACCGGGGATTATTTATCCGGCCGGGAAAAAATAAGTTGTGTTGCGGACGATAGTGCAAAGAGAACAACCCCAAAGGGGCCCCTTCGGGGTAAATCAATAAAAATTATCGGCGCCAAAGCGTTTAATTTGCAAAATGTGGATGTGGAGATTCCGCTGGGAAAATTGGTGTGCGTGACCGGCGTTTCCGGTTCCGGCAAGTCCACTTTGGTTATAGATATTTTGGGCAAGGCTTTATCCAAGCATTTTTATCGCGCCAAAGACGAGCCCGGAGCGCACAAAGAAATTAAAGGCATAGCCAATATAGACAAAGTTATCGCCATCAATCAATCTCCCATTGGCCGCACTCCGCGTTCCAGCCCGGCCACTTATACCGGCGTCTTTACTTTAATCCGAGATTTATTTGCCGATCTGCCGGAAGCAAAAATTAACAGTTACGACGCCGGCAAGTTTAGTTTTAATGTCAAAGGCGGCGGCCGGTGCGAGGCTTGCGCCGGCGAGGGCTATATGCGGATTCCCATGCAATTTTTGGCCGATGTTTATGTGCAGTGCAGTGAATGCGGCGGGGCTCGTTATAACAAAGAAGCGCTGGAGATTCATTACCGCAATAAAAACATTGCCGATGTGCTGAACATGACGGTAGATGAGGCGCAAACGTTTTTTAGCGACATTCTCAACATTTCCGATAAGCTGCGTATTTTACATGAAGTCGGTTTGGGTTATATGCATTTGGGCCAGCCGGCCACCAATTTGTCCGGCGGCGAGGCGCAGAGAGTAAAATTAGCCACCGAGTTGTCGCGCAGTTCCACCGGCCGGACATTGTATATTTTGGATGAGCCCACCACCGGATTGCATTTTGAAGACATCAAGCATTTGTTACAGGTTCTGAATCGTTTGGTCAGCAAAGGCAATACGGTGGTGATCATTGAACACAATTTAGAAATCATCGCCTGCTCCGATTGGATAATTGATATGGGTCCGGGCGGCGGCCGGCACGGCGGCAGATTAGTGGCTCAAGGGACTGCTAAAGATTTGATGAAAGTAAAATCCAGTTGGACGGGGAAGTATTTGAAGACGATATAACGTAGATAAACAAAAAATCTCCTGAACGGAGGTTTTTTGTTTTGAAATAATTATTTAGCAGTTTTCTTTTCTTTCATCTTTCGTTTAAATTCCGGATCGCGCAGGAAATGCAGTTTAGCGCGGCTGACTTCGTATTGTTTTACAATTTCAATTTTATCTACGGCCGGAGAATGAACAGGAAATATTTTCTCCACACCCACGCCACTGGCGATCTTTCGGACCGTAATGGTACCGCCGGCTTCTTGTCCGTGTCTGGCGGCAATAATAATGCCTTCAAAAATCTGGACGCGTTCTTTTTCTTCTCCTTTGGTATTGAGTTCTTTAATTTTTTGGTGAACTTTTACCACCATTCCCGGTTTATAGGCAGTAGCTGTTGTAGTTTCTGTCATAAATAGTTGGATTATAATGTTGCCGTATATTAGCTATTATCTTTAATTTTGTCAATAGGCGGGGTGTTTTTTGAGATAGTTTTTGATTAGGAGCGCTATGGTAGCTACGGTGATGTCTAATTTTCCCTCGTAGTTGGTAATTTGATAGGCATAATTTTTAGATTTGGCTATTTCCTCCGCGCCCAGTTTGATTCTGTCTTGAATCATTTTGTTTGTCATACCGCCTCGTTTTTCCGCGCGCTGTTTTAGCACCTCCATGCTTTCGGGTAAAAGAAAAAATGCCAGATTGTTTACGCCCAACTTATCCATACTATGTTTGCCGTTTACATCAATATTGGAAAAAACTAAACTGTATTTTTTTAAAATATTTTCCAGATATTTTTTAGGCGTGCCGTAGTAGTTGCCGACGCAGTTATTGTATTCTAAAAAGTATCCTTGCTTTATTTTATCTGCAAAATCTTTTGGCGAGATAAAATTATAAGTTATGCCTTCTTTATCGGTCGGGCGGGGAGGGCGCGAAGTGGTGGTGACTAGCCGCGCGGAGTTAGGAAATATTTTAAGCAGACACGCTATTACCGCGTCTTTGCCGCCGCCGGTGGGGGAGGAGATGATGATGAGTAGACCCATATATTTATTTAAGTAGCTTTAGGAAATCACTTAGTTCCTGCGGAAGCGGGGATTCAAACCCTTGCGTTTCTCCGGCCAAATCAACAAAGCCCAAGTTAGTGGAATGTAAAAACAACCGCCCCAACTTTTCATCCCAAGTTCGTTTTTGTTTTTTTTGCCAATAAAGCGGATCGCCTACGAGCGGGTGATTATAAGCCAATAAGTGCACCCGAATTTGATGCATGCGGCCGGTGTGGGTTTTTACGCGTATGAGCGAAAAATTTATAAAGTTTTTTTCTACCGTGAATTCCGACTTTGCTTCTTTACCCCGGCTGGCCTCGCCGGTGGGAATTGCGGCCATGCGGTCGGAGGTTTCTGATCGGGAAATAGGGAAATTAATTTCGTCCCAATTTCTGGCCATCGGTTCGTGCGCCAAGGCCAGGTATTCCTTTTCAATAGTCCTATTTTTAAACTGCTCTTTTAAATGGTTGAACATTTTTTGTGTTCGCGCGATTACCATTAATCCGGACACCTCCCTATCTAATCTGTGGACAATACCAGGCCGCAAGTTAACTTGCCCCGTACCCTTTGTGGTGCTGGGGTCACCGACTTTTTTTACCTCCGGATATTTTTTAGTTATAAAATTAGTCAGAGTATTTTTTTCTCCGGCCATTGTGGGGTGGGTTAGCATGCCTGTAGGCTTATCGACTACTATATAGTCCGGCGTTTCAGCGATTATTGTAGGTGTCATCCCGAGCGAGCCGAAGCGACGAGGGATCTTTCCGAGAACGGACAGAGATTCTTCCTTCGGTGTCGGAATGACAGTGATAACGCTTCCCGCGTTTAAATTATCACCGGTTTTTTTGGGCAATTTTTTGTTTACCAGAACTTGTTCCAGCCCAATCATTTTTTGCGCTTGCGACCGGCTTATCTTTAATTTTTTTGACAAAAAAACATCAAGCCGTTCTCCCGCGCTTTTTTTTGGTACTTTAATTTTTTTTGGTAATAATAGCATATGTGCGCCCGCTTGGATTTGAACCGAGGACCCCTGCCTTATAAGGGCAGTGCTCTAACCACTGAGCTACGGGCGCGTTTATTGCTAGAAAGTATACCATTATTTATAATAATTTCAAGTGTTGCCAAATCGAATTTTAATTGTTAGAATACAGCAAACTATGGTGGATCTAAACACCAAAATATTTTTTAAAATCAATGGTTCTGTAGGCAAATCAAAACTGCTGGATAGTTTTGGCCGCGCGGGAGCGGAATGGGTTATAATAGCCATGACGGCCTGGTATATTGTCGGCGTTTTAGTAGATAGAATGCCGGATAAACGTTTGGTATTTTTGCCTTTGGTCTTTTTGGCGGCCGCTTGGGCCATCGGTTGGTTAATCAATCTTTTAATTAGTCTGTCCATGCGTGAACCGCGGCCACATATTTCCTATCCGCAAACCAGACTATTATTTCAACCCTTAATGAGTTGGAAATCATTTCCTTCCGATCACAGCATGTCGGCATGGCTCATAGTTTTTATGGCTTATATTTTTAATTTATCTGGAGCCTGGGCTTTGGCGCCCATGGCTTTGTGGGTAGTGTGGGGAAGAGTTTATGCCGGACTACATTATCCTTTGGATATTTTAGGAGGAATAGGCGTAGCGTCTTTTGTCGCCGCTTTAGTCTATTACCTATGAGTTTATTGAAATTTCTATGATGAACGCCATTATACTTTGCGGAGGGTTGTCCACCCGTTTGGGAGATATTACAAAAACTATTCCCAAAGTTTTGCTGGAAATAAAAGGCAAAACAGTTTTGGAGTGGCAGTTGGAAAAATTAAAAAGCGTGGGCATTACCGAGGTTGTGCTGGCCGCCGGTCATCTGGCCGAAGTTCTGCATCAAAATATCGGTTTGCATAAAAAAGGAGTTGATTTGATTTATGCGATTGAGCAAGAGAGGCTGGGCACAGGCGGCGCTATAAAGCACGCTTGGGAGTATGTGTCTAAATCGGACGAACCAACCATAATTTTAAATGGTGATATTTTTACCACTATCAATTTGGCGGATATGGTAAAATTTTTGTTTCCCGAAAGCGACGGCATTATTTTAGGAGCCAAAGTGGAAGACGCCGCCACTTACGGCACTTTGGAATATGATAAAAAATTCCACCTTAACAAGTTTAAAGAAAAAGAAGGTTTGCATCAACCAGGTTATATAAATGGCGGAATTTATTTGTTTACCGCCAAAGCGAAAAAATATTTTCCAGCCGGAAAATCTTTTAGCATTGAGTATGATGTTTTTCCAAAAATGAAAGACCTGTATGTGTATGAATCAGACAAGCCGTGGGTAGATATCGGCCTGCCGGAAAGACTGGATTGGGCGAGAGAGAATTGGGAAGAGTAGTTATGTCTTTTAATCAGAAAACAATTTTTACTTCAATTTTTATTTGCTTTATTATTTTTGCGGGCAGTTTTTGGTATTACAAAAAAACTCATCCGCGGTATATTTTGCCACCGCTAAAACCGGAAATAACAATTACCATTATTCCCGGTTGGAATTTGCGGCAAGTGGCCGATTATCTGGTAAAACAGGGTATCGCCTCCAGCACCGATGATATTTATAAACTGACAGGCAAGCCGGCGGTGGATTATCGCAAAGTAGGAGTTAGTTTGCCGGTAATTAATGAATCTTCCCTCGTGTCTTACAAACCGGGTTATATTTCCTATGAAGGATTTTTGGCTCCGGAAACTTATCGGGTTTTTAAAGACGCCGCTCTTTTGGATGTGATTAAAAAATTAATTAATCAGCGCGATAAAGAAATGGACGCGGCGATGTGGGAAGATGTAAAAAATTCCGGCCACAGTTTTTATGAAATTTTGACTATGGCTAGCTTGCTGGAAGAAGAAGTGCAAAATCCGGACGACAAAGCCAAAGTTGCCGATATTTTGTGGCGTCGCTACAAAAATAATTGGGCCTTGCAGTTGGATTCCAGCGTGCATTATGCCGTGAATAAAACCGGCAATGTCTTTACCACAGACAAAGAACGGGAGTTTAATTCTCTATGGAATACCTATAAGTATTCCGGATTGCCGCTTGGGCCAATAGCCAACCCGGGCTTGGGTTCTATTAAGGCCGCGCTTCATCCGGAGAAAAATAGTTACTGGTATTTTTTAACCGGCAAAGACGGCACGGTTTATTATGGTAAAACTTTGGAGGAACATAACGCGAATAAAATAAGGCTTTAAAATGTTTACAAAAGATTTTGATTATAACTTACCCAAGCAACTCATAGCGCAAATTCCGTTGGAGCCGCGCGACAGTTCGCGTTTGCTGGTGGTAGATAGAAAAGCAAAGACAGCTGAAGACCGGCATTTTTATAATATCGCCGATTACTTAAAAAAAGGCGATTTGCTGGTTTGGAACAACACCAAAGTTTTTAAAGCTCGTTTGCGCGGCCAAATTGAGTTAGATAAAGAAACCGATGGTTTGGACGATAAAATAGATACAACTGGTAAAATTTTAAATGTTTCACAAGTAGAAATATTTTTGGTTAAACCCATGGAAAATAATAAGGTTTGGAAAGCGCTGGCCAAGCCGGGCAGAAAATTGCGTTTGGGAATGAAAATAGTTTTCGCGCCGGATTTTAGCGCCGAAGTAATGTTAAAAGAAAATGACGGCACATATTTAATTCAGTTTTCCGAAGATGATATGTCGGTGCGGGCGAAGGCGAATAAATATGGCGAGGTGCCAACACCGCCTTATATTGAAAATCCGAAATCCGAAATCCGAAACTCGAAACTTGAAGAGAGATACCAAACTGTTTACGCCAAAGAAGAAGGCTCGGTGGCCGCGCCCACGGCCGGATTTCATTTTACGCCGGAGTTGATAGCCAAATTAAAAACCAAAGGAGTTGAATTTGCGGAAGTAACTTTGCATGTGGGATTAGGAACTTTTTTGCCGGTGAAAACAGAAACGTTGGCAGAACACCATATGCATGGCGAGTGGGTAGGGCTAACTGCAAAAAATGCCGATTTAATAAATCAGGCCAAGGCCGAAGGCAGGCGGGTGGTGGCGGTCGGCACTACTACTGTGCGGGTGTTGGAAGGAGTTGTAAAGAAAGAAGGGCTAGTTCGCCCCTACTCCGGCGACATTAACATTTTTATTTATCCCGGTTTTGAATTTAAAATCGTGGACGCGCTCATTACCAATTTTCATCTGCCAAAGTCAACTTTGCTGATGCTGGTTTGCGCGTTTGCGAGCGATACCAAATTTATTTTAGATTGTTACCATAGGGCTGTAGACGCTCGTTATAGATTCTTCAGTTTTGGCGATGCGATGCTGATAATTTAAAACAAAAAATCGAGTGATAAACTCGGTTTTTTGTTTTAAATATAATTTTTATCCTTCAACTGTCACACCCATATTTCGCGCCGTGCCTTCCACCATGCTCATGGCGGCTTCCACGGTGTGGCAATTTAAGTCCGGCATTTTCTTTTCGGCAATTTGGCGCACCTGGGCTTTGGTGATTTTGCCAACTTTGTCTTGCAATGGTTTGGCCGAACCTTTTTCAATGCCGGCCGCTTTTTTAATCAATTCCGGCACCGGCGGAGTTTTCATTATAAAACTAAAACTGCGGTCTTCGTAAACGGAAATGATTACCGGCACCACCTCTCCTTTTTTATCCTGGGTCTTTTCGTTGAATTCCTTGCAGAAACCTTGGATATTTACACCGTGCTGGCCCAAGGCCGGACCGACTGGTGGGGCCGGGTTAGCGGCTCCTCCCACAATTTGCAATTTGATTTGCGCCATTAATTTTTTAGCCATATATATATATATATATTTATTGTGGATTGAGAAGCGTCCCGTAGAAGGAACCAATCCGTGAACAATTGTTAATTAAGCTTTTTTAACCTGCATCGCGTCCAACTCTACCGGAGTTTCGCGTCCAAACATGGTGATAAGAACTTTAACCTTGCCTCTTTCCTGATCAATGTTGCTGACTTTGCCTTCAAAGTTTTTGAATGGTCCGTCGGTAATGCGCACTGATTCGTTAATTTCAAAATTAATTTGGTGCTGAGGTTCGGAAGCGGACATTCGTTTTACCAAGCCGTCTACCTCTGTCTGATCAATAGGAGTAGGAGTGGTGCCGGAGCCAACGAAACCAGTGACGTTGGGCGTGTTGCGCACCACGTACCAGGAATCATCGGTCACAATCATTTCTACTAGCACATAGCCAGGAAACATTTTTTCTTCCACTACCAAGCGCTTGCTGTTTTTGATTTTTATTTTCTTTTCTTTCGGAACCAGAATATTAAAAATTTTGTCTTGCATGGCAAAAGACTCAATGCGCTGTTCTAGATTGGTTTTTACGTTTTCTTCGTAGCCGCTGTAAGTGTGAAGCACGTACCAGCGTTTTCCGAGGTTGAGTGTTTGTTTGGCCATATTATTTTAAAAACAAATTGGCGACACCCCAATTGAATATATAATCCAATAATCCAAAAAATACGGCCATACCCACGCTTAAACCTATCACCAAAGCGCTGTAATTTATAGTTTGGTTTTTGGTAGGCCAATTAACCTTCTTCATTTCCTGAAAAGCCCCGATAAAATAGTTTTTGATTGCGTCTATCATATATTTAGGTTTTAATTTTTATTATGCTCGCTCGCTTGGATTACAAAACAGCCTTGCGGCTGTCTTTATTTGATAAGTTAATAATACCTTATTATGGGGAAAATGTCAAGAGTGGGTGGCCTTGTATTTTTCTGCCTCCAAAATTATTTTTCTGGCCACCGAAAGAGTGTAGGCTGGCCGGGAACTAAGGGCAGTTTCGTTGCACAGCATAATGCCGTCGGCGCCGTCCAAGACAATATTGGTAAGATCCGAAATATCGGAGCGCAGGGGAATATAATTATAAATAGTTCCTTCTAAAATTTGCGAGGAAAGAATCACCTGCTTTTTATATTTTTTAATTGTGCTTATTGCTTCTTTTTGAAAAATCCCCAGCCGTTCAAAGGGCATATCCAGGCCCAATTTTCCGCGGTTGAGTAGTACCAAATCATAAAAATCATCTTGGCAAATTTGTTCCAGATTTTCCATGGCCGCGCGGCTTTCAATGCGGCAGATTATTTTTGGCCGCCAGCTAAAATCCGACAGTTTTTTTATTTTTTCATTTACGGCTAGGCTGATAAAGGATATGGCCAAATATTCGGGTGCCAGTTCTTCCAGCCGGGTAAGAACTTCCCGCAGTCGGTTGAAGTATTCTTCATTTTCCGTATTTTGCGCGATGTGGATGCTAAGAGTGGATTGCAAAATTCCTTCATTTAGGGCACGGACTTTTATGGTTTCGTTGTTTATTATTTCTGTTACCTGCAAAGCAATTTTACCGTGGTCAATGGTGGTGATTTGATTGATATATACTTGATTGCCCAGTTCGGAAATGTGAACATAGATATTATCGTCGGTCATGGGTTGGTTATGAAAAGCCGATTTTAATATAATTTCTTCGTTTTCCAAAACTTTACGCGGAGAGTGGGGGCCGGCGAGGCGAATTTGGTTGGATGGCAGATTGACGATAATTTTGGCGGAAGAATTTAATTCATCAATAACTTTCATGCCGACCTTGATGCGGTCTATGGTGTTTTCAATCGGCCCATACGAAAAACTATAGCGCAGAGCGTCGGCTCCGGCCAGAATAATTTTTTTTATTTTTTCTTCGAAGAAGTTATTAAGGCCGACAGAAGCGATGATGAACATATTCTGCGAAAATTTTTAATTTTTCAATTTTGTAATTTTTAAAACAATCCCGATTGAGTCGGGATTGTTTTAAGTATTAAGCGGAGATTTTTATAGCCGGTCCCATAGCCGAGCAAAGGGTGAGACTGCTGATGAATGCGCCTTTGGCCGTGGCCGGTTTGGCTTTTTTTAGAGCTTCCAAAAAGGCGGTGATATTTTCTTTTAGTTTGTCTTCGCCGAAACTGATTTTACCAACGGCCTGGTGAACATTGCCAGAGTCATCATTTTTAAAAGTGACCTTGCCTTTTTTTAGTTCCTCAATCATTTTTTTGATGCTTGGTCCGACAGTTTCAGTCTTTGGGTTAGGCATTAAACCTTTTGGTCCCAAGACTTTGGCAATCGCGGCCAGCTTAGGCATCATATCCGGAGTAGTAACAGCTATTTCAAATTCAATTTTGCCGGTGTCTTTAATTTTTTTAATTTCTTCTTCGCCGTAAACAAAGTCAGCGCCAGCTTCTTTGGCCTCCTTTTCTTTTTCGGCAGAAACGAAAGCGGCCACAGTTTTGGTTTTGCCGGTTCCGTGCGGCAACACCACGGTGGCGCGCACCTGCTGTTCTGATTTTTTGGTATTAATGCCCAAATTGGCATGAACTTCTACGGTGGCGTCAAATTTTACGCCGCTTGTTTCCGCTAAAAGTTTTACCGCTTCTTCCAAAGAGTAGACTTTGTTTTTGTCTACCTTAGCTCGAAGGGCATCCATTCGTTTTGACATATTTTTATATTGGTAGTGGTGCTAACTCCCGAGTGGTCGGGATTCCACTTAAAGTATTGAAAGTATATGGTAATAATATGATTTGGTCAATGTTGGAGTAGAAAGTCGGGGCCCCCCCCCCCGTCCCCCGGGAAGTGGTGGGGGGGGG
>JBBUEJ010000029.1:0-21396 GCA_038056955.1 Patescibacteria group bacterium | reverse complement strand
CCCCCCCCCCCCGGGGGGGGTAAACAAGAACAACAGACAACTAGGGGTTTGTCGGTTTGTCCGGCATGGGCGGACAGAGATATTTTATCCACTTGTTTTTGATGCAGATCAGTTGAATCCCCAGGCCGTTCAGCTCGCACAGCGGGAGATCGTCCGGTAAGTACTGGCGCAATTCATGCAGAATATATGCCAGCAGATTCGGGTCTGGCATTGAATTTTTGGTTGGCGATAGAGCGATGGTGTGTATCGTGTCGTATGGCGCGCCCATTTTGCTAAGGTCTATTAGCAAGTTTCCACTTTTGTCCACGCCACGAGGTATTAGGCTATAGATCGATTGATTGATTGTGACCACGGCAGTTTCTCCTTGGTTTGATTGTTGATCAATCAATCAACTTATACCATAGCTTATCAAAAAAATCAAGGGTTGACCGTTTCAGCAAAGTGAAGTATTGTAATAACAGTTAAGCACTATTTTTAGCTATGTTAATCAATATCATCTTAGCCAACGCGGCCGTGAGCTTAATTGGGGTAGCGGGAGCCTACAGTCTTATAAATTTTTTCATTAAGAGTCGTTCCAAAATAATGATTTTGGTTAGTTTTGCCGCCGGTTCAATGATAGCGGTATCTTTTTTTGATCTGTTGCCTGAAGCCATAACCGAACACGGAAATACAATGTTGATGATGGAATATTTGGTTTTGGGCTTTGTAATTTTTTTGTTAATTGAGAAAGCCTTTTTTTATTATCATTGCCACGAAGAAAATTGCGACCGGCATAGTTCGGTTAAGCTGGTTATAATGGGTGATTCGGTGCATAACTTTTTGGATGGTGTTGCCATTGCCGCCAGTTTTTTGGTTAGTCCGGCTTTGGGAATTACCACCACCCTGGCAATTATAATTCACGAAGTGCCGCAGGAAGTCGGGGATATGGGAGTGTTGGTGCATGCCGGGTTTTCAAAAAGCAAAGCGTTGATCTTTAATCTTCTCTCCGGCGTGTTTGCTGTTTTGGGAGGTGCGATAGGATTTTATTATTTGAATCGTTTTGAATCTTTTATACCTTATATTTTGGCGCTCACGGCCGGCGGTTTTATTTATATCGCGGCGGCCGATCTTTTACCGGAAGTACATGCCGAAAGCGACACCAGAACAAAAATTTCAGTTCACAGTCTGGCTGTAATTTTGGGGATTTTGGCGTTGTGGCTGTTAGTGAAAACAGTGGGCGAGTAAAATTGTTGGTAAATGACTTGACAAGTTAAATCTGGTGTGGTATAATGTATCTGAGCTTACGATTTGCGCCGCTTCATTCCAAAGCGCAGATCTGCAAAAATTCCTCCGCACTGCGGAGGAATTTTTGTTTCTACTTAACTCTACAAAGCGTCTTTAAGGCGGCCAAATCATCCGCGGAAAGTTTCGCGTTCGTTCCTTGATTAAGCCGGTACATTATGGCTTTAGGATCATCCAAATGTTCCAAACCAAGGGCGTGGCCAAGTTCGTGAGCCAGAACGCGCGTTAATTTATCGGCGCTATCAAACTGATAGATGTCTATTTCTTGTCCGTCCGGGCCGCTTTGGTACAATCCCTCCTCAAATTCCTCGCCGCGCGCTTCGTTGGTTTGATTAAACTCTTCCGCGTCGATATTTAAAGATCTTGCCAGACGATTTAAAACCGTGATCATCGCGTTAATGTTGTCTGCGGCGGCATTGAGATCATTTTGTAGTTTATTTATTTGCGCTAATTCCGCGTCGAGCGCGGCCCTTTCTTCATTTAGTTGCGCGTAGGCTTTGGGAACGGCGCCGCCACGTTCATTCCAGTAGGCCACTTTTGTTTCATAAGACTTTTTATGATCTTGAAAAATTGCGAGCTGTGATTGAAAAAAAATCTTTTTTTGAGCGTAATCTGTTTCCAGCGCCTTTAATTTTAATTTCAGCGCGTCATAAGAAGCCCGGTCATCGTTGATAACTAAACCTAATTTGCGCAATTTGATTGTTGCCTCCTGGCGGTAATCATAAATCAAGTTTATTTTTAAATTACCGTCCGGTTCACCAGCAAACAATTCTTTGTCCAGAGGTTTTTCCCAAATTTGTTCGGCTTTGTTTAAAGCCTGCGTAAACTGGTCTTTGGATATGCCAAATCTGGCGTCAAAAGAATTGATAGTATAACCGATTGGTTGCGCGCAGGGAAAGTAAGCGATGTTGAACCGGGTCCACAAATTTAAAAGCGGAGCGTGCCAAAAATAACCGGCCGCGCCCAGGAGTATAAGGAAGATAAAAATTTTAAGAGCCTTGTACATGGCCTCTACAATTTATTTTTTTCTGCGTCTGTGGCAATTATTTTTCTTAATGTTTTTTTTGCGCGAGAAAATATGCTTTTTACCGTATCGATTTGCATGTTCAGTTTTTCGGCTATGTAATTTTCATCATGGCCTTGCAGTTTAAGTTTCACGACCTGTTGCGCTCTGGCTGGCAATTGGGAAACCATATCTGTTACATATGCTTTTTCTATCCAGTCTTCCACTGTAGTTTTTGAATCGGCAATTTTAAACTCGTCTAATTCAGCAGCAGGATGTCCTTTCGTGTATCTGTGAAGATCTAGAATTCTGTTGCGAGCTGTTTGAAATAAATAAGTGGTCAAGAGCGCGCCGTTTTCAGTAAAATTTCCGTTTTGGATGTTTCGATTCACGTCAATAAGAATTTTTTGAGCAGTATCATCCCGGTCGGCTTCTTGGATGCCCGGACTTAACTTACGAATAACGTTTTTAATATAGGCTAGTGTTTTCGGTAAAAATAACTCTTTTGTCAGCCGGCCAGCTGTTTCTGCGGATGATGGTACAGATTTTTTTTGTTCTGGGGTAAATTGTTTTGAGCCTTCGCCTTTATGGGGCATATAATTTATGATGTTGTTGGTAATCTTTACTATGAATAGTATATCAGCCTCTCGTGACACGCGAGTGTCACTCATCTGTTCGCTCACTGCGTTCGCTCCCAGACCTGGATTCGAACCAGGGACCCCCTCGTTAACAGCGAGGTGTTCTACCGCTGAACTATCTGGGAAGATATCAATACAGTAAGGTTAAGAATATAATAATTTTTGGGTGTTGTCAATCTTTAAAACAAGTGCTAGAATTAACCCGAACATTATTTCTATGCGTTATTCTAATCTTTTCGGCAAAACCAGCAAAAGCGTCCAGGCCGATGCCGACAGCGCCAACGCCAAACTGCTCACGCAAGGCGGATTTGTGGCCAAACAAATGGCCGGCGTTTATAATTATCTGCCTTTGGGACTGCGCGTGCTAAACAAAATTCAAAATATCATCCGCGAAGAAATGAATGCTATTGGTGGCAATGAAGTTTTGATGCCGGCCATGACGCAAAAAGCCAGCTATGCGCAAACCGGCCGGGATAAAATGGATGTTTTGTTCCATTTGCAGGGCAGAGATGAAAGCGAATTGGTTTTAAACCCTACGCACGAAGAAGTGGTTACTCCTTTGGCGCAAAAATACGTTTTTTCTTATCGCGATTTGCCGGTAGCGGTTTATCAAATCCAAAATAAATTCCGTAACGAGCCGCGCGCCAAGTCCGGATTGCTCCGAGGGCGGGAATTTAATATGAAAGACATGTATTCTTTTCATGTCTCCAAGGCAGATGTGGATGAATATTACGAAAAAGTAAAAGAGGCTTATTTTAAAGTTTATGAACGGCTGGGGATTGGCGATATTACGGTTTTAACTTATGCCTCGGGCGGAGTATTTAGCAAATATTCGCACGAATTTCAAACTTTTGCCGAAGTGGGCGAAGACACAATTTTTTATTGCGAAAAATGTTGCGTGGCGGTGAATAAAGAAATAATTGGCGAGCAAAAAAATGCTTGTCCGGAATGTGGAAACAAAAAATTAGACGAGCGCCAAGCGATAGAGGTGGGAAATATTTTTAAATTAGGGGATAAATTTTCCAAGCCGTTTGGCTTTGTTTTTAAGGATAGTGACGGCCAAGACAAAACTGTGGAAATGGGCTGTTATGGCATGGGGCCATCGCGACTAATGGGCGCGCTGGTAGAAGTTTTTCATGATGACAGAGGAATAATCTGGCCAAAGTCCGTAGCGCCTTATAATGTGCATTTGGTTTCTTTGGGCGCGGATGACAATGTAAAACAAGAAGCGGAAAAATTATACGAAAAATTAACTGCCAAATGCGTGGAAGTTTTGTGGGATGACCGCGACGCGAGCGCTGGCGCCAAATTGGCTGATGCGGATTTGATTGGCATACCACTGCGACTGGTTATTTCCAAAAAGACGCTGGCCGAAGATTCGGTAGAAGTGAAAGAGAGAGATAAACAAAAAGCGGAGCTTTACAAATTTTCTTCTTTGTTTCGTACTATTCTCCAATGAAACAGGAATAGGGGAATACCCACTATGATCATAGAAAGGTCGCGGACCACATCTCTTTGTTTTTGCGCTATGCGACTTGCTTCTTGTTGTTTTATATTTTCTTCGTTTGATTTTTCACAATCTGCTTTAGTTGGGGCAGGTACGGATTTTGCGTCTGATGGCGCGACTGGCGTTGTGATTTCGCAAACAGCTCTAGGATAACTATACATATCTTTATCTGCTTGGGTAAATACCCAAGTTTTTAAAGCGATATTTATGGTGTCGGCGGTAGAAAACACTACCATCATTAAAGCCACAAAAGAAACCAGATAAAAATAAATGGTTTTTATAATCCTGCTTTTTGGCGCTGACATTTGATTATCCATGTTATTATAATTAGTTAGTTATTTTAGTCCCATTTTATTTTTAACATCCTCTATTTTTTTCTCGGCAATAGCGCGCGCTTTCTTGGCGCCGTCTTCCAAGATATTTTTTACTTTATTATCATCCAGCGCGTTAAATTTGGCTTGGAAATCAGACAGGAAATTTACCACAACTTCGGTTAAGCCTTTTTTGAAGTCAGAGTATTGTTTGCCGGCATATTCTTTCTCTATATCTTTTATTTTGTTGCCGGAGAACAAGGAATATAAAGTAAGCAAATTGGTGAGAGCCGGTTTGTCAGCGCCGGATTTTATGGTACTGCCGGAATCCGTAACCGCGCGGGATATTTTTTTGGCCGCTACTGCGGATGAGTCCAGCAAGGTAATATAATTGTTTGGGCTGGTAGCGCTTTTGCTCATTTTTTTAGTTGGGTCATCCAGGCCCATTATGCGCGCTCCTTCTTTTTTTATCAAGGCTTCGGGCTCCACAAAAGTTTGGCCGAAAGTAGAATTAAATCGGCGGGCTAGCAAGCGAGCCAGTTCTACATGTTGAGCCTGATCTTCACCCACGGGCACAATTTCGGTGTCATATAATAGGATGTCGGCGGCCATTAGTACCGGATAAGCAAACAAACCCATATTTATATTTTCTTTATACTGTTTGGCTTTGTCTTTAAATTGTGTCATCCGTTCCAGCTCAGCCAGTTTGGCCAGAGTGTTTAAAACCCAAGCCAGTTCGGCGTGCTGGGGCACATGGGACTGTACAAAAATGGTGGATTGGTTGGGATCTATGCCCAATGCCAAATAAGTTTTGGCCACATTTAAAACATTTTGTCTTAAAACATTTGGTTCTTGTTTTATGGTAATGGCATGCAAATCAACAATACAAAAAAAAGAATCATATTGATTCTGCAGATCAACCCAGTTTTTTATGGCCCCCAGATAGTTGCCAAGATGTAAATTGTTTGTCGGCTGGACGCCGGAGAAAATTCGTTTCATAGTATTGATAGTTTACAGAATTTATTTTAAATTGTAAACAACCAATTCACTTGCGCCCATAAAACATCCATGTTACGCTGAAAGCAGAATTCATGCCTTAATAATGAGGCGTGAAATCACGAGTTAGGCAGAACAAGAGCGACGCGACCGCTCTTTGACAATTTAATCAACAACAAACGCGACAAAAAAAGAAAGGTTTGTGCAATCATGACGGACAACAATAAGAAACAGATGACTCCCGAAGAGGAGTTGCGATATCTCTGCGATGTTTCGGTGGTAGAGTGTGTGGCTCACGTTAGCGAGCTGTCGCCGGGTACGGAATATTTTGAGTCCGAAGTGGCGGATACGCTCATCAAGTTTCTTCAGCATACGCCGGATCTTACCGGTGTGCTCCTGGACGGCCTGACTAGCGTGCATCGTCCCGGTATTCTGTCCGACAAGGTTGTTTTCTATAACCGCACGGAAGAAGAAATGCTCGAGCATCTGAAAAATGTTGAGCGGCACGAACACGTGCACTGGATGTTCAACCAGTTGATGCAGATGGAAGACGAGTGGCTGGCCAAGCTCCGTAAGGCGCTTCCCAAAACCAAGATCGTTTATTCCATTGACTCTGATGATTTCCACAGCATGTGCGAACGCATGTTGCGGGTCATTGTCCAGTCGGGCAAAGTCAAGGTGGCGCAGTCCAAGAAGAGCTTGGAAAAGCGCATCAAAGACCTGAAGCAAAAGCTTGGCGGTGTGGGAACGCTTAAGGAGAGCGATCTGCAAGCCAGGCTAGCCGAGTTGGAAGATAAGCGCCGTAAGCAGGTCGCCACGGATCGCGCAAAAAAGGAAGTGTTTGCGACCGATCGGCAGATTGCTGAAGTTATGGATGATATTAAGCTTATCAATAGGTTTATCGAGTTGGAAGCTACCCGCAAGGCTCTGAAGGACGCCAAGAACGAAAAGCGTTTGGAAGAAACCGATGCGGAGTGGCTGAAGGTCAGTAGTGCAGTTCATATCAAGGAACAAGGCCTGGCTACGACCTTGACCGCCTTGAAAGCGGAACGAAGCGCAGTCACCAAGGTTGCCGGTAAACAGAAAAAGCGCGACGCGCTTGATGCTAAAATTAAAAAGTGCAAAGAGGAAAAGCAAGTTGTTGAGAAACAACTTGGGAGTATCATTCTTATGATTGCGGGACTTGAAGAAGAGTTTCAAGAACTTCGCGATCCGGAAACGAGCCCGGTGTATCAGCGTCGTGTTGATGATCACGTTCGCCAAATGTACAAGCGGTTTTATGAGCTTGGCAACAAACATAACGTGGACATTGCCACTAAGCCCGGCGTATTGGTCTTTGGAACGTTGGTGATTGACTACGCCCACGACCGCGGACGCACCTGGCAACCGATGCGGCGCGTGAGGCGGTTGGCGGAAGGTTATCACGGGCTGATGACCGATTATGATAGCAACATCAAAAAGATGTTGGCTGAATTGGAAACTTCGGCTACGGGTGTTGATGTGGTAATGGAGAGCGGTCACCATGGCGAATTTCTTGCCCGGTGGCAGAGGCTCCATCTTACTGCCGAAGAAATCCGCATGCAGCATGTGAATACTTTTTATACCGGCGGCAGTGACGGCGTGAAGCACGTGCTGTTCCTGGCCGGTATGCCGTTTGAACCGCAAGATAAAATCGCTAAGTACTTGAATAGAGAAAAGCCGAGCCGGACGCGCGGCGGCAAGCCAATTGCCAGCGCTTCGCATCCGGTGTTCATCCGGAATTCCAAAAAGTCTGTGTCCGGCATCACCATGATCCGCAAACACCGGCACGACCTGATGTCCGTTGAACCGATTGTGTATCGGCTTTTCCGAAATAAGCAGGTGTTGGAGCCGTTTAAGGGTGTAATGAGCGTGGACACGTCGGATAATCATCTGCTCTCGCCCGAATTTGATCCGATGGGTACGCTTGGTACTTTTGCCCTGCAAAATCAGCTCATGGTGAATCCGCTGGAGCTGTCCGGGCAGAAGGTTTATGTCGGTGGCACCCTGAACTTGGGTGATTTGGCCGAAGCTAATTCTAAGGCCTGGAAAGAAGCGATTAAGTTCAAGCGTCAGTGGATGGATGAGGTTAAGGAAATTCCTGACCGCCTTCTAGCCATGGATCCGACGGATCACAACTCCGTGTTGGCCACTTCTCTTTTCTTCCTCAACGACATGATGGGCGGAGCAAACGAGAATCTGTGGCTCACTATGCGAGCGGTTCATTTGTTCTTGAAAGAGAACTTCTTGACTGTTCTTAATCATAGTCCGACGCGACTTCTGGACATTCTGGCCGTTCTGCAAGGCAACCACTTTGCCAACGCGGTGCGGGATGTCGGTCTCGCGGAATATGGCTCATTTGAAAACTGGCTCTTGGCGCTGAAAACCGTACATCAGGATTTTCCGGCGGAGTGGCACAAGCCCTTCCCTCTGAAGATTATGGTTGGCGGTGAGCCGCAGTACTTGCAGTCAGATGCAGTCAAGCCAGAAATGGTTGTGCATCTGGGCGGTTACGGCGTTGCCAGGCAAGCAATTATTGAAGAGTACGGCGTGGGGCATGATGGTAAGCTGTTGGTACAGAAACCGTACCGACTGGGGCTTAATCACGAGCCAAACGCTATCTCAAATAAGGCTGCTAATCACCTCGCCGATGTTATCAAGTCGGGCCATACGCACGAGTCGTATTTGGCCATTGATAAGAGCGGTGATAACATGGGTCGGTTTATTGATCAAAAACCGTGTACACAGAGAGTGTCAGGAACCGAACTCCTCTATGGCGGTTTGCCGCGGACGGCCGGTGTGGACCTCTGTGTCTATACTCAGCCGGGACGGTATTTCAAGATGACCATTCCCATGCAGCATATGCGCGCGATTGGCCTAGCGCACCTGAAGATCCAAGCCAAGCAAGCTGTGGAAAATAAGTCCGGCAAAAAGAAATAATTTTGTCCCTTTAATTTACTATTGGACTCTCAACACGTTGGGGGTCCATTTTTTTAGAAGTTCTGTGAAGTTATCCGCCAAAATCGCTTCGCGCGCTTGGCGCATTAAATCCAGCATAAAATGTATGTTGTGAATGGTGGATAATCGCATGGCCGACATTTCTTGCGCGTTAAAAAGATGATGCAAATAGGCGCGGGAATAATTCTGGCATGTTGAGCAAGCGCAATTTTTATCAATCGGATTTAAATCTTTGGCAAATTTGGCATTAGTGATATTTATTCTTAATTTTTTATCTTCCGTGGGATCTACAAACAACATGCCGTGTCGCGCTAGTCTAGTAGGCGCCACGCAGTCAAACATATCTACGCCGTGTTCTATGGCAATGAGTAAATCGGCCGGCGATAAACCCACGCCCATAGTGTAATGCGGTTTATTTTCTGGAATAATCGGATTTACCCAATCCAAAATATCTTTGGTCGCAGACATATTATAGCCAACGGATTCTCCGCCAATGGCAATGCCGTCAAAATCCAAACCGGAAATATATTTGGCGCTGGCTTCGCGCAGGTGTTGATAATTTGAGCCTTGGATAATGCCGAAAATAAATTGGCGATAACCGTGATGGGCGGTATTTTTTTGGTGTGCAACTAGAGATTGCTCGGCCCAACGGTGAGTGCGCTCCATGGCTTCTTGTACATATTTTTCCGGCGCGGAGTCTGGCGTGCATTCATCAAAAGCCATAATAATATCCGCGCCAAGCTTATGTTGGATTTCAATGGCGGACTCGGCGGTAAAACGGTGGCGACTACCATCTATGTGCGAACGAAAAGTGACGCCGTCTTCGTCTATGCTTACCAGTTTTTTATTATCTAATTCGGCGTTTTTTTGTAATCCTAAACTAAAAACCTGAAACCCGCCGCTGTCGGTTAAAATCGGTTTTGGCCAGTTCATAAATTTATGCAAGCCGCCAAAATTATTTATCAAATCTTCGCCCGGTCGTAAGTGCAAATGATAGGTATTTCCCAAAATAATTGGCGCTGCCAAATTGGCTAGATCGGTTTGATCCAGAGTTTTGACCGTTGCCTGCGTGCCCACGAGCATAAATACCGGCGTTTCTATATCTCCATGGTTGGTATGCATTATACCGGCGCGCGCCTGCGAATTTTTGTCTTTATGTTGCAGTTCAAAAAATGGCATATGCCACCATAATAAACGATTTTGCATAAAGAATCAAGACATGGTAATATATTGCTAATGTGAAAAAACAATCAGTTGCAAAACAAATTCTCGTTCCGGATATTATCTATAAGGTAGGAGAGGAGTGTAATTACTGGTTGAAGTTTGGCGAATATGTTCAGCAACAGGCTACCCAAGATGGAATGCTTGTTGATGGTAAACTGACATTGGCCGGTTTACAGGCAATTATCTTCGAACGGGAGATGGCCAAAAAGAGGGACGAGAAGACTAGTGCCATTAGGCTCAAAGCGCAGAGCATGAAAGGTAAAATTAAAGCGCGGGGAATAACTTTCAAGACGCGCTTTTCATCCAAATCAAAGAAGCAACATAGATAAAAAGAGCTCGCGTATGATTGATTATCAAAATGAGCTGAACGAAGAACAATTAGATGCAGTTTGGCACGGTGACGGACCGTGCCTTGTTTTAGCTGGAGCTGGCAGCGGCAAAACCAGAGCGATAACTTATCGGGTGGCTTATCTTTTGGAAAACGGAGTTGATCCGCAAAATATACTGTTAGTTACTTTTACCAACAAAGCCGCGGATGAAATGATTCGGCGTATGCAGCAATTAACCGGTTCGCAGGAGCGTTTGCCGTGGGCCGGAACTTTTCATCATATCGCATACAGAATCTTGAAAATCTATGCGCCGCTATTGGGGTATAAAAGCAATTTTTCCGTGCTAGACAGCGATGACAGTGAAGCGCTGATAAAGCTGTGCGCCAAAAATTTTAAAACAGAAGGCGAAGGTAAAAAATTTCCGTCAGCCAAAGTTTTGCAGTCAATTATTAGTTACGCGCGCAATTCGGAAGAATCTGTTGCCGGCGTTTTGGACTTAAAGTATCCGCAATGGTTGCCGCTGGCCGAGCAAATAAAAAGCATTGCCGATGATTATTATCGTAAAAAAAAGGAAGCCAATGCTATGGATTTTGATGATTTGCTGGTGAATTTTTTATTATTATTAAATAATGAACAGGTTTGCCTAAAATACGCCCAGCAGTTTAAGTATGTTTTGGTGGATGAGTACCAGGACACCAATAAAATTCAGGCTTCAATAATAAAAAAATTGGCTTCGGTTCATAAAAATATTTTGGTGGTAGGCGATGACGCGCAAAGCATTTATTCTTTTCGCGCGGCCGATGTGCAGAATATTTTGCAATTCGCCAAAGATTATCCCGGCACAAAAATTTTTAAATTGGAAACAAATTACCGTTCCAGCCATGAAATTTTGCAGGTGGCCAATGATGTTATCGCCAACAATGTTAAACAATATAAAAAAGAATTAAAAACTTTAACCAAAAGCGGATTAAAGCCATCTCTGCATCCGCAAATAGATCAAATGGGCGAAGCGGAATTTGTGACCGGTAAAATTGTGGAATTAATAGACAATGGCACACCGGAAAATGAAATTGCCGTGCTGTTTCGCGCCGCTTTTCATTCGCAGATGTTGGAAATGGAGCTGGTTAAAGCCGGAATTGCCTATGATTATCGGGGCGGATTGCGATTTTTTGAACGCGCGCATGTGAAAGATGTTTTGGCGTACTTACGAATATTAAATAACTTTGCCGACACGTCTGCGTGGATGCGCGTGCTTATGCATGAAGAAGGCGTTGGTCCGGCCGCGGCGGGGAAAATTGTGGAGGCTTTAAAAAATGTCACTAATATAGAAGATGTAAAAATTATTGGTCAGCAAGTTTTGGGGGAAAAAGCTAAAACCGGTTGGTATAACTTTGTGCGCATTTGGGAAGCGATGTTGGAAAACAAAACCTGCACTGACGCATCGGCTCTGATTGACGCCATTGTAAATTCTCCCTACAAAGATTATCTGGAATCAGAATTTATAGACAGCAAAGATCGTTTGGAAGATATTGCCCAGTTACAAATTTTTGCCAAAAAATATAATGAACTGGAACAATTTTTGGCCGAGGCCAGTTTGCAGGAGGGCTTTGGCGTTAAAAATAATCAAAATAGAGATCAGTCCGGCCCGAAAGTAGTTTTATCCACCATTCATCAGGCCAAAGGTTTGGAATGGTCGGCCGTGTTTATTATCAATCTGGCCAGCGGCGCTTTTCCCGGCGACCGCGCTTTTCGCGAGCCCAATGGTTTGGAAGAAGAACGCCGGTTGTTTTATGTGGCCATTACCCGCGCCAAAAAATATTTGCATTTAACGTATCCTATGAGTGGCGGTGGCTTTGGCGATTCTCTGGCTGGACCCAGTATTTTTTTGGGAGAAATCAGTTCGGATTTATTGGACGACCATTCGTTGTTGTCTATGGGTAATGGAGTAGTGCTAAACGATGAAGAAGCGGGAGTGACGTATGAAGCAGAGGACAAGCCGTTGCGCATCAAGCCGGGCAGTTTTTTGCGGAGTGTGGAGGATCTTTAAGTCCTTGACTTTTTTTAAGGATTCCTATATAATCTTTTGTAGAACATAAACAAGTCTCGTGGCTGAGCCAAATATACTGTTCAGCTTTTTTATTTATAATTAATAAGAGAAATTTCATAAACAGACTATGCCTACAATAAATCAACTTATCCGCAAAGGTAGAACCACCCAAGCGCGCAAAAGCAAAGTGCCAGCTTTACAATTTACCGTAGACAATTTGCACAGACGCAAGACCGTTTTTGCCAAAGGTTCAGCTTTTAAACGCGGTGTATGCACCAAGGTATATACCACCACTCCAAAAAAACCAAACTCCGCTTTGCGCAAAGTTGCCAAGGTGCGTCTTTCTAATGGTATGGAAGTAATCGCTTATATCCCGGGAGAAGGACACAATTTACAAGAACACTCTATCGTTTTGCTGCGTGGCGGCCGTGTAAAAGACTTGCCCGGCGTGCGCTATCATATAGTACGCGGTGTTTATGACGCTCAAGGCGTGGAAGGCAGACGCAAAGGCCGCAGTCTTTATGGCGCCAAGAGACCGAAAGCGGCGAAAAAAGCCTAAATATTAAATTACAATCTTAAATTATAATGTATGCGCGGTGGAAAAAAAGATTATCTACGAGTAATAGCTCCCGATCCAAAATATGGTAGCGTGGCTTTGGCTAAATTTATCAATCATATTATGGAACGCGGTAAAAAAACAGTCGCGCAAACGATTGTTTATTCCGCTTTTGATAAAATTATTGCCGTTAAAAAAGATCCGATGAAAACTTTTGAAGACGCGGTAAAAACTGTTGCGCCCCAGGTAGAAGTTCGCTCTCGTCGGGTGGGTGGAGCCAATTATCAGGTGCCAATGCCGGTTAGCGCCAGCCGACAGAATGCTTTAACTTTCCGCTGGATTGTAGAAGCGGCCCGCAACAAAAAAGGCCAGCCTATGGCCGACAAATTGGCCACCGTATTATTAGACAGCGCCCAGGGCGTAGGCGATGCTATTAAAAAACGCGATGATGTTCATAGAATGGCCGAAGCCAACAAGGCGTTTGCGCATTTTGCCAGATTTGCGAAGTAATTTACTTTTATGCCCAGAGACTTCTCTCTAGATAAAACCAGAAATATCGGCATCATGGCTCACATTGACGCCGGTAAAACCACTACTACCGAGCGTGTTTTGTTTTACACCGGCAAGAAACACAAAATCGGCGAGGTGCACGAAGGCGCGGCCGAAATGGACTGGATGGAACAGGAAAAAGAACGCGGTATCACGATTACTTCCGCCGCTACCACTTGTTTTTGGAAAGGCCATCGCATCAATATTATTGATACTCCTGGCCATGTGGATTTTACCGTAGAGGTAGAGCGCTCTTTGCGTGTTTTGGATGGCGCGGTAGCTTTGTTTGATAGTTCTCAAGGCGTGGAACCTCAATCCGAAACCGTTTGGCATCAGGCTGATAAATATAATGTTTCCCGCATTGCTTTTGTAAACAAAATGGACAAGTTGGGCGCGGACTTTTTTATGAGTTTGGCTTCCATTCAGGAAAGATTATCTAAAGACGCCGTGGCGATACAATTGCCAATCGGCGCGGACAGCACTTTTTCCGGACTCGTTGATTTGATAGAAGAAAAAGCTTATCACTTTGAAGGCCAGCATGGAGAAAATATAGTGGAAATTCCTATTCCAGACGATATGAAAGAAATGGTAAAAGAGTATCGGGCCAAAATGGTTGAAAAAGTTTCTGAGGCTACCGATGAGCTGATGGAAAAGTTTTTAAACAACACAACTCTTACCAACGATGAAATCAGAACAGCAATCAGAATTTTGACTTTGAAAAGTAAAATGTATCCAGTACTTTGCGGATCCGCGTTATCCAATATCGGCGTGCAATTCATGCTTGATGCCGTAACTTACTATCTTCCTTCTCCGTTGGATATTCCGCCATTAAAAGGAATAGACCCGGACACTGAACTCGAAAAAACATTTAAAGCCGATGATAACGAACCGTTCTCCGCTTTGGCTTTTAAAATCGCCACTGACCCATTTGTTGGTAAATTAATCTTTTTCCGCGTTTATTCCGGCCATGTTTCTTCCGGCAGTTATCTTTATAATACTACCAATGGCACCAAGGAACGTTTGGGCAGAATTGTGCGCATGCACGCCAACCACCGTGAAGATGTAACCGATGTTTACGCCGGAGAAATCGCCGCGGGCATTGGTCTTAAATCCACCTTTACCGGCGACACTCTTTGCGAAGAAGACCATCCGATAATTTTGGAAAGAATTGTTTTCCCCGAACCGGTTATTTCTATTGCCATAGAACCAAAAACAAAAGCTGATCAAGAAAGAATTGGTATGGCGCTACAAAAAATGACTGAAGAAGATCCAACTTTTAGGGTACGCACCGATGAAGAAACTTTGCAGACTATTATTTCCGGTATGGGCGAGTTGCACTTGGATATTATCGTAGACCGCATGCGCCGCGAATTTAAAGTGGAAGCCAATGTGGGCAAACCGCAAGTTGCTTACAAAGAAACCATTAAAACCTCCGCCGAAGCTGAAGGCAAATACATTAAGCAGTCCGGCGGCCGCGGTCAGTATGGCCATTGTTGGTTGCGCGTAGAACCTTTGGAAGCAGGCAAGGGCTACGAATTTGAAGATGAAACCAAAGGCGGATCAATTCCTAAAGAATTTATTCCGGCTGTTGAAAAAGGCGTGAAAGCTTCTTTAACCAGAGGTATTCAGGCCGGTTATCCGGTAGTGGATTTGAAAGTTACGGTTTATGATGGTTCATATCACGAAGTAGACTCTTCCGAACAGGCCTTTAAAATGGCCGGTTCCATGGCTTTTCAGGCGGCCTGCAAGAGAGCCAACCCGATGATTATGGAGCCGATAATGAAAGTAGAAGCTGTAACTCCGGAAAGTTTTATGGGTGATGTGATTGGCGACTTAAATTCTAAACGCGGACAGATTCAGGAAATGTTTGATCGTGGACAAATGAAAGTGGTGAAGGCCATAGTACCGCTGGCCAGCATGTTTGGCTATGCCACCACCCTGCGCAGTATCAGTCAGGGCCGGGCCAGCTACAGCATGGAATTTGGCCATTATGCCGAAGTGCCGCGCAATGTTGCCGAAACGATTATTGCGGGGACACAGAAGTAAAAAAATCAAATTAATTTAACAAAACAACCCCGACCAGGTCGGGGTTGTTTTGTTAAAATTTTGGGGTTGACTTTAATTTTTTCGGTGGTAAGATATAAACCAAGTTTCCCGCCGTCCGCTTGGCGCGGACGCGCAAGGATCCCCATTGGGGAAAAGTTAATATTATAAATATATATGCAAAACTCCCAACTTAACCGAGTGATTAAATTAATAAAAAGAACTGGAGATAAAACAGTGATAATGGATAACGAATCGGATGCCGTAATGATGTTGATGGATTTGGGCGCTTATGAAAAAATGTTGGACAATCATACGGGAGTGGAAAAATTAACCGAAGAAGAACTGATGGAAAAAATAAACAGAGATGTGGCGATATGGCGGGCATCTAATGATAATGATAAAGAAAAAGTAGAGACATTTGATAAGGTTGTGCCCCCTGCGGTAGTTGCCGAAAATGCCCCAATTGTTTTAAATAAAATACAAGATATTCACGCCGAGCAGGAGCATTCAGCCGCCGATATTGTGGCCGAGGAGGAGGAAGAAAAGTTTTATTTGGAACCGGTAGAATAAGCAGAAAAAATAGTATTTTTGCTGTCCACAACTTGTCCTCTTGCAATTTTTTTTAATCTCTGATATAATGGCTACACTTAATTTTAATATACATAAACAAGTACGGCTGGACAAAAATCTATCACCGACCACTCGGTGTAGTGCCGTCAAAAGACTAAACTTATGGCTGAGTTTATACGAAACAAGCCACACCTGAACATCGGTACTATTGGTCACGTAGACCATGGTAAAACTACCCTAACTGCCGCTATTTTGGCAGTTTTGCGATCTCGCGGAGGCGCCGCTTCCAACAAAGGCGTTGACGATTTAGACAAATCTCCAGAGTCAAAAGCCCGCGGTATTACTATTTCTACAGCTCATGTGGAATATGAAACCGAAGCCAGACACTATGCTCACGTGGACTGTCCAGGCCATGCTGACTATGTCAAAAATATGATTACCGGCGCCGCGCAGATGGATGGCGCTATTTTGGTTGTTTCCGCAGCCGACGGTCCGATGCCTCAAACTAGAGAACATATTTTGTTAGCCCGCCAAGTAGGCGTGCCTCACATTGTTGTTTTCTTAAACAAAGTTGATCAAGTTACCGATCCGGAATTAATTGACTTGGTAGAGGACGAAGTTCGTGATTTACTCAAGAAATACGGCTTCCCAGGCGACACCACTCCTATTATCCGTGGTTCTGCTTTGCAGGCTTTACAAAACCCTACCGATGAAGCTGCTTCCAAACCAATTATGGACTTAATGAAGGTCTGTGACGAAATTCCTCAACCTACACGCGATATTGATAAGCCATTCTTGATGCCGATTGAAGACGTATTTTCTATTGAAGGACGCGGTACAGTAGTTACCGGCCGTTTAGAGAGAGGCGTTATTCACATCAACGATGAAGCGGCTGTTGTGGGTATGGCCGAAGCCGTCGGCAAGACTGTTATTACCGGTATTGAGATGTTTAATAAACAGCTTAAAGAAGGCCAAGCCGGAGACAACGTTGGTTTGTTGCTTCGCGGTACCAAGAAAGAAGAAGTAGAACGCGGTATGGTTATTGCCAAACCGGGTAGTATTACTCCTCACACCGAATTTGATGCTCAGGTTTACATCTTAACCAAAGAAGAAGGTGGCAGACACAAGCCGTTCTTTAAAGGTTATAAACCGCAGTTCTATATCCGTACTACCGATGTAACCGGAGAAGTAGAATTAGCCGCCGGCACCGAAATGGTTATGCCTGGCGATACCGTTTCTTTCAAGGTCAAATTGATTACTCCGGTAGCTATGGAAGAAAAGATGAACTTTGCTATCCGCGAGGGTGGTAAAACTGTAGGTTCAGGCGTGGTAACCAAGATAACAAAATAATTTAATTACACAGGGGTCGCTTAAAGCGACCCCTGTGGCGTTCTTTTAACTAAAATATGACTGCAACCCAAACGAAAAAAACTGACCGCGCGACAACTAAGGATTCTGCGGTAGAACCGGAAACCATTAGCCGAATTAGAATTAAAATTCGCGCTTATGATAATAAAATCATAGATCAAGCTACCAAGAATATTATAGAAACCGCCGAAAGACATGGCGCTACAATTGTTGGTCCGATACCTTTGCCAACCGAAAAAACCAAGTTCACCGTCAATCGCTCTACTTTTGTCCACAAAGACGCCCGCGAACAGTTTGAAATGCGCGTGCACAAACGATTGATTGATATTGTAAATCCTAACGCCAAAACCGTAGACGCCTTAATGAGTTTGCAGGTTCCAGCCGGCGTGGATATAGAGATTAAAATGTAGCCTGCCTGCCCGGCAGGCAGGTCTTGACAAGAATTAGGAACTGTAGTAAAATCCGAGTAATAAAAAATGTTAATTTTGGCCCAGTAAATAAGATCCCAGGAGGGAAAACATTTATCAGGCCTCAAGAAACATAGGAGAAAAAATATTTAAAATTAAATAAAAACAGCCAATCTATTTTAATTATTTAGATAAGGCTAGAAACAAGAGACACGAATTTTTTAAGTTGGTGTTCCTTGTTTCTAGTTTTTTATATGAAATTTATTTTAGGAAAAAAAATAGGAATGACCCAGGTGTTTTTGCCGAGTGGTGTGGTAGTGCCTGTCACTAAAGTTCAGGCTGGTCCCTGCCAAATTGTGGAGGTCAAAGAAAATATTAAAAAGAACGGTTTAAAAGCCGTTCAGATTGGCTTTGATGCCACAAAAGAAATCAGATTGGCGCAGCCCCAAGTCGGTCATTTAAAAGATTTAGACAAGGTTAGAAATTTGAAAGATTTTAAAATTGAAACTGACGCTCAAGTTAAGCGCGGCGATACTATCACTGTAGAAACATTCGCTATCGGAGATAAAGTAGTGGTAGTTGGCGAATCAAAAGGAAAAGGTTTTGCCGGTGTAGTTAAGCGCCATCATTTCCGAGGCGGTCCCGCCTCCCATGGTCATAAAGACAACTTACGCATGCCGGGCGCGATTGGCGCCGGCGGTGTGCAAAGAGTTTTCAAAGATCAAAAAATGGCCGGACGCATGGGCGGTGAAAGAATTACCGTAAAGAATTTGGAAATTGTGGAAGTTCATCCGGAAGTAAATGAATTATATATCAAAGGAGCCGTACCGGGAGGTCGCCACGCTTTATTGTTAATCAGTTGCGACGGAGAGTTGAAAATACAATCAAACCAAACGGTTTCCGCTTCGGAAGCGGTGCCCGAATTGGTAGTGGTTGAACAAGTAGCGTAATAATTTGTATGAAAGTTAAAGTTTACAATCTAGAAGGAAAAGAAACTGGTGAAATGAATCTGGTTGACAGTGTTTTTGGAGTTAAAATAAAACCGGAAGTGGTGCATGGAGTTTTTGTCGCGCAAAATAATAACCAAAGAGAGCCTTGGGCCGATACCAAAAACAGAGGCGAGGTAAGCGGCGGTGGCAAGAAACCTTGGCCGCAAAAAGGCACAGGCCGAGCTCGCCACGGTTCTATTCGTTCGCCAATTTGGAAGGGCGGCGGGGTGGCTTTTGGTCCGTTATCAATCCGCAACTATAAAGAAAAAATCAACAAGAAAACCAAGCGTCTAGCCTTAAAAATGTGTTTAAGCGACCGAGCGCAGAACAACGCGCTGGTGATAGTGGAAGATTTTAATTTTTCCGAACCGAAAACAAAAATATTTGTTAATTTGTTAAAAGCATTGCCGGTTAAAGCAAAATCATTTTTATTGCTTACTCCCGGAAAAAATGCCACCGTACTCCGCATGACTAGAAATTTAAAATCAGTCAAAACCATCAGAGCCGAAGATATTAGCGTGATGGATTTGTTGTCAAAATCAGTGGTCTTAACCAGCAAAGCCGGGGTAGAAAAATTGGAAACGGTTTTCAAATAATATGGGACTAATAACCAACTTTTTGCACAGAAAACAAAAGAAAGAACAGTTGAGCAAGATTGGCGAAAAGCAGTCCGCGTCTGTTGTAGTTGAAGAAAAAAAAGTTAAAACTGAAAATAAAACTGAGCATAAAGTTAAATTAACAGACAAAAGTTTAGCTTTTAGAGTTTTAGTAAAACCGTTGGTTACCGAAAAGAGCGCTATAGCGGAAAATGGCAATAAGTATAGTTTTGTAGTCGCTAAATCAGCCAATAAAAATCAAATTAAAATAGCGATCGAAGAAATTTACGGTGTAAAGCCGTCCCAGATTAACGTGGCCAATATAGAAGGACGCCGGGTGCGCTTTGGCCGAACTATGGGAAAACGAAATGATTACAAAAAAGCGATTATTACTTTGCCTGAAGGTAAAACAATTGATATCCATACAGGAGTTTAACCAAATTTATGCCTATTAAGATTTACAAACCAACCAGCGACGGACGACGCCACTCCAGTGTGCAGTCTTTTGCCGATGTCACCAAAACAAAACCGGAGAAATCTTTGATTGTTTTTCTAACCCCAAATTCCGGACGCAACAATCAGGGTGTTATAACTGTTCGCCATCAGGGCGCCGGAGTAAGGAAGTTTTATCGCATAGTTGATTTTAAATTAACAAAATTTGATATTGAAGCGACGGTCACAGCTATTGAGTATGATCCAAACCGCGGACCGCGTATCGCTTTAGTAGAGTATTCCGACGGTGTTAAATCGTATATATTGGCTCCGGAAGGTATGAAAGTAGGAGATAAAGTTTTGTTTTCCCAAAAAGCAATTGAAGCCAAAACAGGCAACCGCATGCCTTTGGAATTTATTCCGGTCGGTATGTTTGTCCACAATCTTGAATTAACACCCGGCAAAGGCGGACAATTGGTGCGCGGCGCCGGCCTATCAGCCCAGATAGTAGGTTTGGAAGAAGGTTATGCTTTGGTAAAATTGCCATCCGGTGAAGTTAGAAAAATATTAAAAGAATGCGCCGCTTCGGTTGGCGCTATGGGCAATGCTGATTATAGATTAATTCGCTGGGGCAAGGCCGGAAGAAGCCGTATGCGCGGTATCCGTCCTCGAGTAAACGGTAAGAACATGAACCCGAATGACCACCCGCACGGTGGTGGTGAAGGTCATAATCCTATTGGTCAAAAGAGAGGCCCGCAAACTGTTTATGGCAAGCCAGCTAGAGGGGTTAAGACCCGCAAGCCAAGCAAGTGGAGTAATAAATTTGTGGTTAAATCACGTCGAAATAAAGGAGAATAAATCATATGTCCAGAAGTTTAAAAAAAGGCCCTTACGTTGATCCGAGAGTGTTGAGCAAGGTTTTGAAGATGAAGGCCGGCGGAAAAAGACAGCCAATAAAAACTTGGTCTAGAGCTTGTGTTATTTCTCCGGAAATGGTGGCCACAACCTTTTTGGTGCATAATGGCAAGGATTTTCTGTCTGTATTAGTAGACGAAAATATGGTTGGTCATCGTTTGGGTGAATTTTCTCCCAGCAAGAAATTTGTCCGCCACGGTGGCAAGATGGCTAAAGAACAAGACGCAGTCGCCACTGCCGCCAATGCTCCAACTTCGACAAGCCCCAAAGGGGTCCCTTCGGGAAAAGAAGAAAAAAAGAAATAATATATGCAAGAAGTAACAGCAAAATTAAGATTTCTAAGAATGGGCCCCCGCAAGGTCAGGCTTATTGCTGATATGATTCGGGGCAAGAAAGTAACGCGAGCGCTGGATCTTTTGTCTGTTATGCCCAAAAGAGCCGCGCGACCGGTTTTGAAACTTTTGAATTCTGCTGTTGCCAACGCCAAACACAACCATTCTTTGGCGGTGGAAGATTTAAAAGTAGCGCAAATTTACGTGGATGGCGGTCCGGTATTAAAAAGATGGATGCCTAAAGCGCATGGCCGAGCCACCCCGGTAAGAGAGCGCACCTCGCATATAAATTTGGTTTTGGGAGTTATGGAGAAGAAAGTAAAG